>NZ_JBGCUE010000001.1:300000-427336 GCF_041102575.1 Tenuifilum sp. 4138str
ATTCATGGTAATGAAAGGCTTATAGTCCGTTTCAAGGTTTAGACCATATCCTTTGGGGAGTCTTCCGCTACCGTTATACTGAATGGTATAGTCGAACTGCCACTTACGCGATGGGGTTTTGTAACCAGCAGTAAACAAGCCTTTGTTGCGGCTTACAAGTGGCTTTTGCTTTAACGTATCGTTAATGGTTTGTTTCACATCGTTTATTCTATATGCCAAGGTAAACTGTAGGTTTCTAATTGGCTCTCCCGAGAGTTCTATCTGTAGGGTATTTGAGTACGATTTCCCTTTCAGATTGTAGAAGTAAACCGCACTGTTATCCCTGTCGATATCGGCAATAAACTGATTTTCAAACCATACATAGTAATAATCGGCGGTTAAACTATAGTTTTGATCCAAAAATTTGAATTTCTGATTCATGCTAATCCCGGCATTCCAGGCTTCTTCAATTCTTGGATTTTCCTCTACTACCAGGTTCCGTGAACTCACCAAAAGGTTTGAGTTCTCAGCAATGAAATTTGGCGATCTGTATCCTTTACCTGCGCTGAACCTAATGGTTAAGGTCGAAACTGGTTTTACCATCCCGTGGAAACGAGGTGTCACAAGAGTGCCAAACCTACTATTTTGGTCAACCCTTATGCCAGCCATTAGTGTAAGAATTTCCAGATGTTTATAGGTGTATTCGCCGTAAATACCTTTGACCCACTCGGTGCGATCGTAAGGGGTGTTATTGAAAGTTTCATCGTACCTATCGTACCTGAGGGTTACGCCTCCTTTAATGTTGTGGTTTGTATTGCCAATATAGGTTATTGCAACCAGGTTGCCGTAGTAGCTAAGCTGTTTGGCGTTGTGCATTCTAACACCTATGGTTGCATCCTGGCTGTGGAGCGATACGGCATTGATAAGCCCAATACTTGTGTTTGGTCTTTGGGAAATGTATCCGGTTTTGTTAAAGGCCTCAAGTAATTGGGTTGAGTACTTTACCCCGTAGGGGTTACCAATCAGGGGTTGAGTATTGGTATAAAACTTAACCTGTCCGGCTAGCCTGTCCTCATTCATAAACTTCACCCCAACTTGCGATTCCCACTTCTTCCCCTGGTACTTCCATCGGTTAAACAGGTGGTACTGCTGGGTAAGTGGGTGGTCAAGGAATTGGTCGTGATTGTGATCAACCCGGTTGCTTAGCATACTTCCATGCACCAGCACCATTGACGATACGGTGGGGGTAACATCAAATGCATAGTTAGCATTTAGTTCAGCCATGCCAAGTGAGTTGGTGTAAAGGTTCAGGTACGACTTTTCCTCTGCCCAGGGTTTCTTGTACTCAATATTGATTTGTCCGGTTATGCTTTCGTACCCGTTGCTGACCGATGCAGTTCCCTTTGATACTTGTATTGATTCCATCCATGGCCCCGGAACATAACTTAAACCAAAGGTTGATGCCAACCCTCGCATTGTGGGTATATTTTCATACTGCATCTGGGTGTATATTCCTGCTAACCCCAGCAGCTGAATTTGCTTTGCCCCGGTAATGGCATCGCTATAAGACACATCAACTGAAGCATTCGTTTCAAAGCTTTCCGATAGGTTGCAGCATGCAGCGCGTGTAAGTTCTCCCGATGTAAGTACAACAGTTTGTATTGGATTTAGCTGCTGTATAAAGGTATTTGCCCTGTCAGCTTTAACCGTTACGGCATCGATATTTATAGTTGATTTCAGGACATGGCGTAACGGAAAACCTACATTCTCAATACTAATGGTATCGGTTTTAAAACCAACGAAACTTATAGCTATCTGGTTGCCTTGCACCTTATTTAAAGAAAAGTAACCACTTTCATCGGTGGTTGTACCAACTTGGCTGTTCAGCCAAATTACGGCGGCTCCTTGGAGCGGAATACTGTCGCCTTTCTCGTTCAGCTCGTAAACATAACCGTACACAAAATCTTTACTCTGTGCTTTAATAATATGTTGAGCTGAAAACCATAGTAACAGTAATGTTAATATGCGTTTCATAATAGAAATTCTTAAATTGTTGTTGAAATCAAATATGAGCGCTACAAGCAAAAAATGAGCGCAATTAAGAGCTGCAGAGAGAAAAAACTCTCTGTAACGATTAAATTGTATGGGCTATTTTTAGCTGATGATTTTCAATGCAGATTTTTTTCCCCGTACTGCAGGGTGGGGCTTTATCCCAATTGGTTTTGTAAGTTGGGATTAACTTTTGAATTGATGTATTTAGCCCTTTGTGTTGGTTTACTGCTATGTACTTTGAAAAAAGATTACCGGTTTCAACCTTCTGAATGTTTGAGTAGCTATCGGTTTTAACCTTTAACACCTCGTTCCAGCATCCACACGATTGCTTTTCGTCAAATTTCAGTGTTTCATCAAAATGAACATTGCAGCAGTGTGCATGTGTTTTGGCGTGTGTGTGGTTGCATCCAGCTTCATTAAAAATGGACAGGTGAATTTCACCCTCGCATTGGCAATGATGTATGAAAAGGTTAAACCCACTAGTGGATAGTAGCACTATAGTTGCTATAGTAATTGATACTATTTTTTGGGTAACCCTTTTCATCATACATTTCACCTCATATAACTAAAAACATACAAAGGAGCAAAAAGTTCATTTTTTTGAGGGTTGATTCAAATTGCTTATTGTGCATGAAGCCGATGAACATCCGGCACATTTGCCCGAATTTATACGTTTTGGGTTGAAAATTTGATACACATTGTATGCAGTATATCCCACTGCTCCTAATACTATTATTAATACTGCTATTTCCTGAACCATATCAAACACCATTTATTAAATTACCAATTTGGTAAACCAGAAATGCTAAAACCCACGCCAGCGTGGTAGTAAAAACTATTGTAAAGAGAGCCCACTTCCACGAACCCGACTCGTTCTTGATAGCAGAGATTACAGCCACGCAGGGGAAGTAAACTAGAATAAAGATAAGGAATGCGAGTGCAGTAACTTTTGTAAAAACCACCTGTCCGCTTAATTTCCCTGATTGGTGGGTTTCGTTTCGGAGTTTTTGAGCAAGTCCTCCGCTGTCGGAATCGGGATCGGTTTGGTAAAGTACGCCCAGCGTACTAACTACAATCTCTTTGGCAGCAACTCCTGAAAGAAGACTTACACCCATTTTCCAATCGAACCCGAGAGGGCGAATGGCTGGTTCAATAAATTTGCCTATCCGTCCAAGATACGAATTGGCTTGCCTTTCGGCCTCCATTTCCAGCTCAAGCTGATGTATTGCATGGTTTAGGCTATCCATAGAGGGTTGGGAGAGCTTTTCTTCCGAAATCTTTTGCGTAATAGTTTCAATTTCGGCAAAATAATCCCTTGTGTAGTTCACTTTGCGAGGGTAATAGCCCAATGCCCATACAAAGATTACGGCTACCAGTATTACTCCCCCCATCTTTTTTAGGTATTGCGACCCCTTGTGCCACATGTGCAATAGGGTCGATCGTAAAGTTGGCATACGGTAGGGTGGAAGTTCCATTACAAAGGGCAAATCCTCCGCTTTGAAAATGGTTTTCTTGAATGCTAGGGCTGTTCCAATGGCAAGCAGTATACCCGTAAAGTATATAGCAAACAGAAGGTTTCCTGCGTTTTCCGGGAAAAATGCACCCAGAATTAGTATGTAAACCGGCAATCTGGCGCTACAGCTCATGAAAGGCGTAATGAGCATGGTTACTAATCGGTTATTGCGGTTTTCAATGGTTCGCGAGGCCATTATGGCTGGAACATTGCATCCAAAACCCATTACAAGGGGTATGAACGATTTACCATGGAGCCCAATTTTGTGCATTAGCTTATCCATGATAAATGCAGCACGTGCCATATACCCAGTATCCTCAAGTAGCGATATGAATAGGAAAAGGATCAAGATATTGGGTAGAAAAACAATTACACTTCCTACACCGCTTATAATCCCGTTTACCAAAAGGTCTTTTAAAGGGCCACTGGCCATGTATGTACTAATGGTATTACTAATCCATTCCACTCCCAGTTCTATCCACTCCATGGGGTATTGCCCCAGGGTGAATGTGGTGTAAAACGTGAGCCATATCAGGAAAATAAATATGGGGAATCCCAGTAAACGGTGGGTAAGTATTGCGTCGATTTGTTCTGTAACCAGACGCTTCTTGTGGCTGCTCTCCTTGAATGTTTCCTTTAGTGCACCTGCTATAAAGCCATATTTGGCATCGGTTATTAGGGTTTCAGTATCCTCGTGGAAAAGGTTTTCGAGCCTGCTTACCTCACGGTCGGTTTGGTTCCTGATTTCCTGGTAGTTTGGTTCATTGCGCAGTATTTTATCTGCTACCTTGTCTTTTTCCAACAGCTTAATGGCAAGGTATCGGCTGGAATAGTTGATGGTAATAGCTGTATTTTTCTTAATCTCATTTTGAATGGATAGTATCGATTTTTCAATTTCTTCACCATAGTTAACATGGATATGGCGGGTAACTTTATCCTTTTCTGCATAAACATTTATAGTTGTATCTAAAAGCCTGTCGAGCCCCTTACCTTTGCTACCCACAGTAGGTACAAATGGAATACCAAGTAGTTTGCCCATCATGGTGTAATCGAACCTGTCGCCCTTTTCAAGTAGTTCATCATACATATTCAGGGCAACAATCACCCTGATATCCATATCAATAAGCTGGGTGGTTAGGTATAGGTTTCGCTCAAGGTTTGATGAGTCAATAACATTTATGACAATGTCAGGGTTTTGCTCATGGATAAATCGCCGTACAAATACCTCCTCGGGTGTATAGGCTGTAAGGGAGTAGGTACCCGGTAAATCGGTAATGTTAATTGTATATCCCTTATACTTAAACTTTGCGTTTTTTGAATCGACTGTGACCCCGCTGTAATTTCCAACATGCTCCCTTGCTCCTGCAAGGTGATTAAAGATACTGGTCTTCCCAGCATTGGGATTTCCAACCAACGCAATATTGATAGTTTTGCTAAGTTCCTTTACCCCAGTGTCAATAATTTCAGGTTCGGTGTGGGTAACAAGCTGATGGTTATCAGGATGATAGTTTAAAATTTGCTTAGCCTCACTGGGTGTAATAACCTCTATTAGCGAAGCCTCGCTCCGACGGAGCGATACCTCATAACCCATAATTGAGTATTCAATAGGATCCTTTAAGGGAGCGTTTTTAACAACAGTTACTTTTTTCCCTTTCACAAAACCCATTTCGGTAATACGCTTCCTAAACGCCCCGCGTCCCTTTACTTTTGCAATAATGCCGTATTCCCCGTTCTGTAACTCCGATAGTAGCATCTAGTTTAAAATCAGTAACAGTAAAACCTCAATGTTTCAAAAAAGTTTTGGAATTACTAAAATTTTACAAATGTAAGAGTTTTCTGTTATTTAGATCGATTTTAAGTAAAAAAGCCATTCATTACTGAATGGCTGTACTGTTCGAAAATCGTTATAAAAAACTATTTACCTAAGTCGTCAAAGTCAACTGATGAGTAATCGGATTCAACCTCAGAAAGTTCCATTTCATCGGTATGCTCAGTACGTGGAACAATTTCCTGATTAGCTTTAATGTAGTCAAAAACACTATTCAGGCTTTCGATAAACTTTTCAAAATCCTCCTTGTATAGGAAGATTTTATGTTTTTCGTAGTACATCTTGCCATCCTTACCCATACGTTTTTTACTTTCCGTAATGGTAAGGTAAAACTCATTGCCGCGTGTTGCCTTAACATCAAAGAAATATGTTCTTTTTCCGGCCTTCACTACCTGAGAAAAAACCTCTTCTCTCGTGTTCTTGTCTAAATCGTTAGTGTTATCAAATTCCTCAATCATTGCTCTTAGTATTTTTAGGTTAGGGTTTCACTTTTACACTGCTCAAAATTAAAAAAATCTTCATATCATGGTTCATTGACTTAAAAAAAATATTAAAAAACACCCAAAAGGTTTTGTTTTGAAATATTAACCTTATTTATTCCACTGCACTGGATTAATCTTTCTATCTTTGCAGGAGTGAAAAAAATCGTTCTTACTAATGATTAACCGTCGTTTAATTAGAATCAAGGCCTTACAGGTTCTTTTTGCCTTCTTCCGTAACGAAGGTGACTCTCTTAGCGCATTAGAGCGCGAGCTGTTTCATAGCATTGAAAAATCGTACCATCTTTACTTGCTTTTACTGCTTTTGCCAGAGAATATGGTTGAGCATGCCCAGGCAAAAATTGAGCTGGGTAAGCAAAAGTTCCGCCCGTCGCCTGAAGAGTTGAACCCCAACCTGCGGTTTGTTCAGAACAGAGCAGTTGCTGCATTGGCTGCCTGCAAAGAGCTACAAGCCAAAGCAAACGATAATCGCTTGAATTGGAAACATTTTCCTGAGGTAACCAAATCGCTTTTCAACCACTTTGTGGCATCGGATTTCTTTTCCGATTACATGAATGCTGAGCATAACTCTTTTGCTGACGATAAAGCAGTTCTGGTTAATCTACTCAGCAAGATATTAAATGCTAATGACGATTTTGAGGCATTCCTTGAGGAGCAAAGCATATACTGGAACGATGACCTCGAGTTTGTTTCCAGCATGGCTTCCAAAACAATTAAGAAGATTGATGAAAATACAGCATCGGTTCCAGTGATGTCGCTATTTAGCAATGCCGACGACGAGGAGTTTGCTAAACGTTTGCTTCGCAAAACGGTTTTAAGGCATAAGGAAAACCTGGAACTTATTGATAAATTCACTGTTAACTGGGAGCTTGACCGAATAGCCGCAATGGATATTGCAATTATGGAAATGGCTATCACTGAAATTCTTGAATTCCCTACCATCCCTGTAAAGGTTAGCATGAATGAGTATATTGATATAGCCAAGTTCTATAGTACAGAGCAAAGCAACTCGTTTGTAAATGGTGTGCTCGATAAGGTAATCGCTCACCTGAAGGAGAATGGACAAATCCAGAAGCAGGGTAGGGGCTTGATTGGCGAAAACGACGAAAGTCTTTCACCCGAAAATATTAATTCATTTGAAGATGAGGATAACTAGCTTGCTTTTTGGTTTTACCGCTTTATTTGCAATATCGTGTGGTAGTAATAACAATCAGGGTTCAACTCAGGAGACTGACTCAACCCAACTAGCTGAGCTCACCTATGTTGAGGATTTTTTTGATGTAGGAACAATACACAGCGGTGAAATTGTTAGGCACTCGTTCCGCTTCAGAAATACTGGTAATGCGCCTCTAGTAGTTAAGGATATAATCCCATCGTGCGGATGCACAAAGGTTGATGTTACCAGCAGAATTCTTAAACCCGGCGAGGAGGCATCCGTTGAGGTGGTTTTTGATAGTAAAGGCTGGTTTGGTTCCCAGTATAAATCGGTTACTCTTAGAACCAATGGGGTTATTCGTGAAAAGTCAGTAACCCTCAAGGCAAATGTAGTACCCTAATTTTCAAAACATTTTACTAACTTTGTATGTTTATAAACCTGAAATTGTTAATTAATTAAAGTTGATAAAGTTATGATTACAAGTTTTATTACACTTCAAGCAACCCAGCAGGGTGCTAACCCGTTGATGACCTTCTTGATGTTTGGTCTCATCATTGTTGTTTTTTATTTTTTTATGATTAGGCCTCAAATGAAGCGCCAAAAGGAACTCCGTAAGTTTCAGGAGTCGCTTAAGAAAGGTGATAAGGTGATTATTGCCGGCGGTGTTTACGGTAAGGTTACCGAGGTTAAAGATGAGTATGTTTTGGTTGAAATTTCCAATAATGTTGAAGTAAAGGTTGCCAAGAGTACCATTATTCGTGATGTGACCGATATACAAACCCGATAAATATTCTCTTTACGAGGGATTCAAAGCTTAGTAAGAAGCTTTGAATCCTTTTTTATTTCAACTCGATAAACCCTAATAATTTTAGTACAACCTTAGGTTTTTTTACCAAGATAATTTACTTTTGGTTTCCAAAATCAATTGAATTATTCCCTGTGAATCAACAATCCATAAAAAAATACAATCAATTTTTCCAGCCCGATAAAATCCGCTTGAACAAGCGTGTATACATGTTTCTTTTCTTTCTGGTTATATCCATAATCCTTTGGTTACTTATTAAGTTAAGGTATGAGTACGTATCAACCATTACCTATAAAGTAAATTTATCCGAGTTGCCAGAAACTAAGGTGGCTTTAACATCCGATAGCCTAACGGTAACCCTTAGAGTAAAGGCTTTGGGGTATAATTTGTTAAGGTATAAGCTTTTTAAATATTACAAGCCACTATCAGTATCTGCTCAAGGTGCTGACTTTGTGAAAGGGAATTGCTATGTTGTTCTTTCAGGACAACTGGATAACTTTACCTCGCAGCTAGGGACCGATTTTACTTTACTTGAAGTCAGCCCTGATACACTTTACTTCCACCTGAGCGATGTTGTTCAAAAAAGAGTTCCCGTTAAACCCGATTTGAATATTACGTACTCCAAACAGCATATGCAGGCTGGCAGCTATACTGTTGTTCCTAAGGTAGTAAGGGTTACTGGGCCCGCCTCAATCATCGATACACTTAGCTGTGTTTATACACAACCCCTGACCCTCGAGGATATCTACGATAATATCAATACAACCATCCCAATTAAACCGATAAAGGGCTTAAGTTTTAAGCCTTCAGAGGTAAGTATTTCAATTCCTGTGGAGAAATTTACCGAGGCGCGGGTTAATGTGCCAATCTCTTGCATCAATACCCCTTATGGATATGAGGTTATGCTCTCGCCAAAAACTGTTTCCGTTACCTGTAACGTGGCAGTTAGCAAGTATTTTGCTTTAAAACCCGATCATTTTTCAATCATTTGCGATTACAATGACCTTGTAATGGAATCATCTGGCAAAGCCATTGTGAAGCTTGTTAGGTACCCTGATTTTATTGGAAATATTCAGATAGATCCCCGTAAGGTCGATTTTGTTATAGTAAAAAAGAAACAGTAATGTTGCTTAGGGTCGGTGTTACCGGTGGTATTGGAAGTGGTAAAACTCTGGTTTGTAAAATCCTTGAGGTTTTGGGTTATCCTGTATTTTATTCCGATTTAGTGGCTAAATCCATTACTGATACCGATCCCGAAGTTATGGAAAAGGTCAAAGGGCTTTTTGGTAACAACATTTACCCCAACGGCAAGCTAAACCGCAAGAAGGTTGCCGAGCTAGTGTTTGCCAACGACACCTTGCTGAAAGAACTCAACAGTATTATTCATCCGGCCGTAGCACGTAGTTTTGAGCAATGGTGCTTGCAAAACGCTAAAAGTGGGTTAGTCTTTAAGGAATCGGCTATACTATTTGAAACCGGAATTTTCCGTGAACTTCACAAAACTATACTTGTAACAGCACCTGAGGAACTCAGAATTAAACGCGTTGTTGAGCGCGATGGAGTTTCAGAATTGGAAGTCAGAGCGCGAATGGCAAAACAAATGCCCGAGGAGCAAAAGAAAAAACTAGCCGATTTCATAGTTGATAACAGCTCAAATCAACTCGTTTTACCACAGGTATTAGGCATTGTTCAAATTTTAACGTCAATTAAAAATGGGTAAGTACGGTAAGTGGATAACCGGTGGGCTAGGATGGGCACTTTTTGGGCCAATTGGTGCCATTCTGGGTTTTGCTATTGGTTCCATATTCGATAGTATGGAAACCACTAAAATTTATACTGGCGAAACTAGCCGTAATGGTTTTATTGTAAGCCTACTTGTGTTGGTCTCGGCAGTTATGAAAGCCGATGGCAAGGTGCTTAAATCGGAACTGGAGTATGTTAAGAGTTACTTCTATACCAATTTTGGACCAGCGGCTGCTCGTGAGGCAATTCTTCTGCTTCGCGATATTCTTAAGCAGGCTGTTCCGCTTCGCGATGTCTGTTTACAGATTAAGGAGAATGTCGACTACCATTCACGCTTACAGCTGTTGCATTTCCTTTTTGGAATAGCGCAGGCCGATGGTGTTGTTAGCTCTGAGGAGCTAAAAGTAATTATTGAAATTGCTGGCTTTCTCGATATTTCCGATGCCGATTTCAGTTCCATTAAGGCAATGTTTATACCCGATACCGATAAGTATTTCAAAATACTTGAGGTTTCGCCCGATGCTACCAACGAGGAAATCAAAAAGGCATACAGGCAAATGGCCATAAAGTATCATCCCGATAAAGTACAACACCTAGGCGAAGATATCAGGCAGGCTGCCGAGCAAAAATTTAAGATGGTTAATGAGGCTTACGAGAAGATTAAAAAAGAACGAGGGTTTAACTAAATCTACACTACAGTGAATACAGTTGATTTTATTGAAGCGGTGGGCTGGTTTGGTAATATCATACTGAGTATAGGCGTATTACCTCAAGTGGTTCAAACGTGGCGTACACATGATGTCCAAAGTTTTAACTGGCTTTTTCTCCTGATGTGGGCATTGGGAGTGCTTTTTACTTTTGTATATATTGCCTACAACGATATGGTTGTAGGTAAGTATCAGTGGCCTTTATGGTTAAACTATCTGGTAAATATTATTGCTACATTCTACTTGGTTTGGGCAAAGTATTACTATGGTAGCTTGAAAAAAAGTTAGATTACCAAATTTTTAATTAACTTCGCATTAACAAACAAACAACTCGTTTTAGTATGGAAGTAAAACTTAAAGAACTACTAGCAATATCTGGATATTCAGGGTTATTCAGGTTCATTTCTCAGGGTCGCCAAGGGGTAATTGTTGAATCGCTTACCGACGGCAAACGTACCCTTATCCCCGCATCGGCTAGGGTTAGTGCAATTGCTGACATTGCTGTATTCACCCAAACCGAGGAAATCCCCTTAAAAGATGTACTGAAAAAGATTGAAGTGCTTGAAAACGGAGGCCCAGCCATTAATAACAAATCGGCCGATAAGGAAATTCGAAGCTACTTTGAAAAGGTTTTACCTGAGTTTGACAGGGACAGGGTTTACACAAGTGACATTAAAAAGATTATTGGTTGGTATAACCTGCTCCAAAGCAAAGGGCTTTTAGAGGTTCTAAACCAAACCGATGAAGAGGTTAAACCTGAAGGTGAAAAATAATTTGAAAGTAAATATTATTAACCTGGAAGCGACTCAGTGAGTCGCTTTCTTAGTATTCATAAATCACTCTAAATCCAAAACTCCTGTCTAGGCCCGGCAGTGGCCCATGGGCCCCTTTGTAGGGTTGTAAATAGTAAAAATCTGAACCCAACAGATTTGTGGCAATTAGTTGGGTTTCAAAATTTTTAAATGGGAAATCGGAAACTATCATATTCATCCCTACCTGTAGATTTGTCTTTTGCTTAACAAGTATATCGTTATTATTAGCCATATAGTTGTATGAATACCTCTCCCCAAAGTACGATGCTGTTACTGAAAAGGATGTTCTGTTTGAAATCTTGTAGCTTATTAACCCATTAATCCTTAATGGTGAAAGCGCTAAATACTGATTTGTTTTATCGGGTACCATGAATAGGCTGTCGGAATCAGAGTTTTTCCTGGAATAGTAAGCAAGATTTATGGTGCTCAATACCTTGCTCGTATTCATTTTAAAACCCATTTCCACTCCTCTTGTTCCAATTTTACCCTGATTTTTGTAGTATCCTACTCCCGATTGAGCATCTTTTCCATATATGATAATATCCTCAAAGGTGATGTCAAAAAGGTTTAGGGTTAACATCGAATTATTTGAAATTAGGAAACCATTCTCAAACTCAAAGGTAATACCTGACTCGGGATATAATTTGGGGTAATCGTTTGGAATACGGTTGGGCAATATTCCACCAGGCGTTCTAAACGATTTACTCCCCATCAGCTTAAAGTGATATCGCTTAAACAATTTTGTTAATCCAATTCGTGGAGTTAAAGCATCGCCAAATTCACTTGAGTAATCGTATCGAGCCCCAATATTTAGGTTTACATATTTTGAGTTCCAAAGCAACTGGCTGTATGCCGAAAAATTGGTGTATGATAGCAAGTCTTTTCCATTCTTGAAGGTTTCTTCATAAAGAGTATCAACCATGCTAGGCAGCCTTAGCCTGTCAGTTTTAAGTTCAACGCCACTAACAACCTGTAAGGCCTTTTTGTTGTAGTAAGCGCTAATGCCTGGTGTAAGACTTTGGAATACCTTATTATTGCTGTAGTTTATTTCTGGAATGTTTACTTGCCATGGCTTTTGCCATTCGTAGGTAATATGAGGTATTACGTTAAAATTTGCCCTCTGAAATTTATACGATAAATCAACAAAGTTGCTTTTAAAACTCTCATGAACTGGTGTGCCCCTATATAGTTCATCCCACAAATCTATTTGGTAGTAAAGGTAATCATCTAAAAAAGTTTGAATTGTGAAGCCTTTGTAGTCAAGTTTTAATGCTAGTTGCTTTGTATAGGTGTCGCTTGCTTTTAGTAGATCTCTGCTATTCCGGTAGTAATCAGTGTAGGCTCTATCGCTTCGGGAGCCTGCACCATAGGTGGCTGAAATATTCATCAACAAATCGTTGTCATGAATGGTATGGCCAACGCTGAGCTGGTTATGACTAAACTGTTTTCCGGTATGGGTGGCGGTGTAGGTCACTTTGCCTCCATACTCATAAGTATCGCGGGTGATTATGTTTACAACCCCAAGTCCGGCAAATCCACCATAAATGGCAGATCCTGGGCCACGAATAATTTCGATTTTTTCAACATTATCGAGCGCAAAGTGATTTCCAAATGGAACACATGCAAACATTCCGTCGTTCATGGTAAAGCCATTTACCATGAAAAGGTATTTGCCTTCATGCGCCCAAATTCCTCGAATTCCCATTCCTACTACACCCTCAACATCAACACCAAAATCAAATCCAGGTACAAAAAGATGAAACAGCTCGATTATATCTCTGGCTCCACTTCTTTTAATTTCCTCTTTAGTAATGATTGTTACAATACCCGGGGTTTCCCTAAGCCCAACTTTAGTTTTGGTGGAAATTGACACTTCAATATTTATCAAATCTTCTAATGAGAGGGAGTAGAGATCAATCTCCTTTTCCTGCGCTGTTATTGTGCTATATGCTAGTAGAATTGCAATAAATGCAAGAAACCTCATAGTTTTTTCTTGCAATATATGAATACAACCAGTAAAAGTCAATATCCCTAGAGTAATTCTTTGAAGTTGCTAATTATAGTTATAGTAGGATCGTGCTCCTCCTTTTTATGTGTAGTAGCTAACGCTACAACTTGCATACCGGCATTTATTGCAGCTTGAATTCCGGAAAATGAATCCTCAAATACAAGACATTTTTCAGGTTGAATATGCAAAAGTTCTGCGGCTTTAAGGAATATATCAGGATTGGGCTTACCAAGCCTAACCATGTTGCCATTTACTGAAACATCAATATATTCCTTTATACATGTTTTCTCAACAACAAAGTTGATGTTGCTTTGTGGAGCAGAACTGGCAATAGCAATTTTTCCCCCTTGTATTCTTAATTCCCTCATAAAATCTACAAGTCCGTCCAAGGGTTTGATGTAGGGCTGGTATAATTCCCTGTAAATGGCCTCTTTCTCTTCGCCAAGCATATCTATTTCAGTGCCAGTTAGGTTTTTCCCAAATAAGGCTTGCAAAATATCGGTGTTATTCTTTCCAAAGTATTTCCTTGTAAAGTCTTCAACTTCAAAGTTCAATCCATGTCGTTTACAAAATTCTCCCCAGGCATCAATATGGTATAGGTAGTTATCAACAATAACGCCATCCATATCGAAAATAAACCCATTGAAACTTTTCAGATCAATTCCCATTTTTATGGATTTTTAAGTTAAGCTTTGCAAAGTTAGCATTAGCCCTATCAATATTTGTGTTGAATAGAATAAAGTTTTACTATTTTTGGCATAAAGTTCGATATGTTTACTAAAATTGATGCATATGAGAACAGCATTTGTATTTACCACTTTGGTTCTGTTTTCCTTTGCTCTTAGAGCACAGGAAGTTAGCGTTTATTCCGTTAAAAATGGTAAAGGCGATTTAATAACAGTTTCAGCCGATACGCTTAATATGGGGGAGATTTACCTCGACGATTTATCCAGTGAGCATGGTGTTTTACTAATTAATTTAACTAATTCGGGTAAGAAACCCTTGCTCATTAGAAATGTTACAGGTTGCTGCGGAACAAATATTAAGACATGGTCAAAAGCACCAGTATTACCAGGTAAGCAATCGGAGATTAGGGTTGAATTTCGTATTGAGCCTAAGCCTCAACGAATAAGTAGAACGGTTACCCTAGAGTCGAACGCATTGGGCAAGCCAATAATTAAGCTACACATTGTTGGCTTGGTAATGCAACGCAAGCAGGCCAATGAACTTGTTCTATAGAAATTTGTTAAATATTGATGAAGGGGGATTGATGTCAATCCCCTTTTTTACTAAATTTAGCATGATATGAAAAAACGTTTAAACACTACCATATTCGATCTACCGGTGCAGGAACTCCGCCGGGGTTACCGTAGCGATGTGTATTTCTGGCGCGAAAAAGTTGTTCTGGAAAACCATGACCTTCACCCTAGGGTAACCATGCAGGTTTTTCAAAAGAATAACGCCATACTTTGCGGCATTGATGAGGCCATTGCTGTTCTCAAAGTGGCAAGTGGCCGATATTCCGATTACTCAAAAGCATACCAACTTTTCGATAAACTAATCGATTTAAAGAAACTTGCCAGAAAACAGTTTTTAACCGATAAAAACAGGTATCTGCAAATTGAGGAGGAGCGTATTAAGGTATCGCAGGAGTTGGATAACCTATGGATTGATGGTTTCTCGGAAATAGAGATTGATGCCCTATGGGATGGCGATTCCATATCGCCCTATGAATCTGTTATGCATATCCATGGCGATGCCTCGTTATTTGCACATCTTGAAACTATATACTTGGGTATTCTTGCACGCCGTACCAAAATTGCTACCAATGTCAGAAGGGTTGTTGAAGCGGCAAACGGTAAAACAGTTTTGTACTTTCCTGCCCGGTTCGACCATTGGGCTGTTCAGGGTGGCGATGGTTATGCTGCTCATATTGGCGGTGCATCAGGCGTTTCCACCGATGCACAGGGCGAATGGTGGGGAGCAGGTGCATCCGGAACCATTCCTCATGCCTTAATAGCCGCCGTTGGTGGCAATACAGTTAAAGCGGTTCAGTTTTTCCATGAAACATACCCTAATGCAACCCTTATAGCTTTGGTTGATTTTGATAACGATTGCGTAAATACCGCTTTGGAGTGTGCCCGCGCCATGGGCGACAAGCTATGGGGTGTTAGGCTCGACACCTCTGAGAATCTTGTCGATAAAAGCGTATTCCCATTAATGGGTACTTACAAACCTACCGGGGTTAACCCCAAGTTGGTAGAACTTGTGCGTTCAGCCCTTGACCGCGAAGGATTTTCAAATGTAAAGATTGTGGTTTCAGGAGGTTTTAACCCTGACCGTATAAGGCAATTCGAGGGAATGGGTGTTCCGGTTGATGCCTATGGTGTTGGCAGTTATCTCATGCAGGGAAGTTACGATTTTACTGCCGATATTGTTCAAGTAAATGGTAAACCCATGGCTAAGGTCGGCAGGTATTTCATGCCAAACCCACGTTTGCAAAGGTATAACCCAAACGAGTGAATACTATGAAAGCATTAATAGTGGTCGATGTACAAAACGACTTTTGCCCAGGCGGTGCCTTGGCAGTAACCGATGGCGATAAAGTGGTTGACCCCATTAACGAGCTTAGCAAACAATTTGAGGCCGATGGATTACCAATTATTTTTACCCGCGATTGGCATCCAGCTAACCATTTGTCATTCAAAGAGAATGGGGGGATTTGGCCTCCGCATTGCATTGCAGGAACTCCTGGTGCTGCTTTTCACCCCAACTTATACTTTCCCTCAGTTGCTTTTCTTGTATCTAAAGCCACCGAGCCCGATATAGAGGCATATTCAGGTTTTCAGGGAACTGGTTTAGCATCGTGGCTACGTCAAATAGATGTTGACGAGTTGGTTATTGCCGGTTTAGCCACCGATTATTGTGTGAAAAATACTGTAATTGATGCAATAAAACTTGGATTTAAGGTAACGTTAGCCCTAAATGCAATTAAGGCAGTTAATGTTAATCCAACTGATGGAGAAACGGCCATTAACGAAATGAAAAGCTTAGGGGTTCAAATCGTTTGAAAGTAAAAAAGAGAAGGGGACTTTTTTAAGCCCCCTTCATTCATTTCATTAGTTCTTTTTTAACGAGTAACAGTTAGCTTACGGGTTGTAACCGTACCATTGTCACTTTTAATTTTGATCAGATACACTCCTGTGGAAAGATTTGAAACATCTATTCTCCCTTCGGTTGTTTCTGTTCCCGATGACCACACCAATGCACCAGTAATGTTGTAAACATCAATTGTGCCCTTGGTAAACCCGGCTATGTTAACAAAAACCGATGAATTGGTTGGATTCGGATAAACAGTAAGCTTATTATCATTATTGTGAGTATCAACCCCTGAGGGCCAGGTAACGTTTAAGACTTTCTCTTTAACATATACATGAATATCGTTACCTTTCTGAACGGTTAAGGTTACAGTTTTATCTCCGTAAGTGGTGTATTTAACGGTATAAGGACCTTTACCTGTTTTTGTAGCAGGTTCAGCACCCTCGCCAAAGTTCCACTCCCACGATTCTGGCGAGCCATAGGTCATATCGGTAAATACAACAGTACTGTCGTTGCGGTAAGCAGTAGTTTTATTTACGGTGAAATTAGCTGAAAGTACCGATGCCCCTTTCTTCCACATTCCACCATAGTTAGCACTTGAGTTAAAACTTCCAGCCCAAACTGTTCCATTTGGCGAGGCACCCATATTTGTAAACTGGAAATTCTTGTAAAAGGGTGCATAATCGGTAAACGTATTACCGCCATCAACACTATAGGATACGCCCATTTTATTGGCAGAGTAGTTGGAACCAGTCGATATTAAAGTATCGGTACCTGGTATCCAGCATAAATCAGCAGTGTAAACGTTTCCGCTGGGAGCAAATTGTGTCCAGTTGGCACCGCCATCTGTGGTTCTATAGTACTTATCAATATCGTTCTCATTTCCGTAAATAATACCTTCATTGCTATTCTTGAAGGCAATTTCAAAGGCGGTTGAAGTTAATGGGGTTTGGTATACCTGCCAGCTTGCGCCTTTATTGGTTGACTTATATATTCTACCTTTATTTGTGGCAAACCAAACATTATCGCCAATAACATCATAGTAGCCAATTACGCCATATTCACCATCAAGGGGTGCTGGAATGTTGGCTTGGGATACTCTTGTCCAGTTTGCTCCTCCGTTGGTTGTGGTGTATATTTCAAAGTATCCTCCGTTAGGATCGCCCATGCAGAAGCCGTTATTAGCATCCCAGAAATGAACAACGTTTGGAAAGCCGTTAGGCTTAGTGAAAGTTGCGGATGTTTGCTGTGTCCAGGTTTTACCACCATCTTCAGTTTTGGCTATCATTCCACCTCCATTTGTACCATCGTATAGGGGCACCCAAGCGGTTTTATCGTCAATGGCGCATATCATACCTGCTGCAAAACCATTAGAATTTGCCGGGTTAATTGAACCGGCTTTCCATGTAGCACCCCCATCGGTGGTCATGGTATACTCCTTAACCTTAGCATTACTTCCCGATCCATCGTAAGCAACTGCCCATGCTACCCTATTATTTACTGCCGATATGAATTGAATACCGCGCGATGAAGTTCCAAAACCGCTGGCTTGCTGTACCCAAAGGTGTTTGAAGTCTGACTGGTTGGGTTTGATACCAATAATCATATCGTTGCTTTCGCTGAAATCGTAACTAGTTCCACTGGGTTTCATTGCCGATGCAGCATAGTATCCATTTGCATATCCACCCCATCCCCAGTTAATATGTAGTTCGCTGTTGTCGTTATACCCATCGCAAACCCATGCATGGCCTCCACTTGCAGAACTACTACCCGAATAGTAAACTGGCCTACCAGCATCAATTTCTGTTTTCACCATATTTATCCATTCGGTTTGGTTGTTTGGGTCAAAAGTGTAGATTTGAATGGTGGTTGGGTCGTAGTTAAAGTAGTTTGTAAGGGCGTACAAAACATCTCTGCTAAAAGCACCTGAACCATCGGTAGCATAGTTCATGTTTACTGCAACACCGGCATGGTAGCAAAGGGTTGCAACAGCAACTTTCTCATCATAAGTACTTGCAGCGGTAAGCTCATTCGGCATACTGGCCCAAGTGTAGGATGTTGCTTCAAAGTTGGCATACTGAGTTCCATAGGTGGAGTGTACATATTTATGCCATCCCTTTCCGTTTTGAGGCCATTGGTGGTAACGCATTATCTGCGACATTGCCGTGGCTACACAGCCTGTGGGAGTTCCGGTAGGGCAAAGCATATTATAGTAGGGCGATTGATTCCAAATGGTTGCTAAAAGCGGACCGCCACCTTTAACACCTTTAGCAATTTTCCCATCAAGTATGTCCTGCCATTCCTGCTTAACCGACTTATCCCCAATATTTGATTTTGCTGCATAGTTTACCTGCTTGGCATACCAATTTAAGCGTTCTAAAACCACAGGATTATCAATCTTTTTTGGCATAGGATTGGTAAGCGACCATCCAATAATAGGCTTTGTCTCATCATCGGACGATACGATAATGAATCCGCCTTTGCTCATAGCAAAAATGTAAAGGGCATCTTTACCATCAAACTGATGCGTGTTTACCAGTTTTAAATCGAAGGTATCAATACCTGCCCCCTTTTTTGCGCTAAGGTAGTTAATGGCAACCTTTCGGGCCAATTTTACATTAACAGGATTAGCAATAACAAGTAATCCTGAAAGCGCAAGTAGTAGTAGTGTGTAGATTTTTTTCATTGGAAGTGATTTTTGTGTTACTGTTTATTTTGGTTTGGTTCTTTAAACTTATCGCCTGTTTCTTTTAATATAGTCTTCAACCATTCCTCGCGGTATCCAGGTTGCGAGGGGCTGACAGGATAGCCCCATGGGTTTCGTAAGAATTGGCCGTCTGTTTCTTTTTTTACATTACCATCAATGTACTTTACTAACAGCCAGTTGCTTAGTTCGCTCCACTTTTGTACCGTGCTATTGGCCGTGTTTACAGAATAATCGGTCAAAAATTCAATGGCAAGTTTAGAGTTGTTTTCCCAAAGTTTTAGGGCTGCTGCATCAATTGCAGGGGTATAGGCCTCAAACTTACTTTCTAGTTCATCCTGTAACTTTTTCACATCCTTCATTATTAAGTCGTAGCGCAGGTATGCAAAGTGAGCTACACGGTTAAACACCCAGAAAGCCGAAGTGGGTGAGTAGGTTAGCATATCGCCATTACCCTCAGAGTAGCTTTCGGGAACTCTGTTTATCCCACAATAGATTGGAACGTAAACCGTTGAGGCGGCATCGTCAACTCCAAACCAAAAAATTCCTCCTATTGGGTTGGGAAGCCAGTTGCGCATTTGCGCAATAAACGAAAAGCCTGTCTGTTGAGTGGCCGTTACGCGTTCATGAAAGTAGGTTACACCATCAACTTTCCATGTTAGAGGTCGCCAGCGGTAAGGCAGACCATGGGGACCTGCTCCAGCATCCTTGCTCATGTCAAGCTCAGTGCCTTCCAGGTGGTCGCGCTTAAAGTTCATCAAATCCCGTGGGGAGAGTTTTCGGTTAGGTTTTATGTAAAGGGGCATTCTATTCTTTAGGTTTTCACCCTTTGCGTAGTCCCAATACTTATCCATTCCATCGCTAGCATGGTTAAAGAAAGCCCAAACCCGGGCATCGCAAAAACGGGCACCATCAAAAGTTATTGGGTTATATACATCGCTAAAGCTGAATTCACTGTCGGAGCCGTTAAAGTAACCATGGTTACGGGCATAGCTAATAACATCGTGCGAGTAAACTGTTTCAACCTCTGGGTTGAAAATAAGGTTTAAGTTTTTGCTGCTAATGGAACTTTTAAGGTTTTCAAGAGGAAATTGTTGAATTCTTGCCTGGTTTGCATGTGCTGAGATGTAACCATCGGGGATGCGAATGGCCACCCAAACAGCACCCTTATCAATATTAACGTTTTGCTTTGTTTTTTTATCATACTTGAGGTTGGTTTTCTTAGCAATCATTTCCAGGATCCAAACCTCATTGGGATCGCCAATTGAGAAAGACTCTCCGCTACTTGCATAACCGTACTGATCTACAAGTTCAACCATCACCTTAATGGCTTCACGAGCAGTTTTTGCCCTTTGGAGTGCAAGAAACATTAAACTACCATAGTCAACAATGGCGGTTGAGTCCATCAACTCCTCTATTCCTCCAAAAGTAGTTTCACCTATAGCAACCTGATACTCATTCATAAACCCAATAACCTGGTAGGTTTCGGGGGCCTGAGGGATTTGCCCAAGGGGCTTGTTTGTTCCCCTATCATAAAGAGTAATCATTGTGCCTGCAGGCCATATGCCACGTGGTTTAAAGTATAACTCCCCATATCTGATATGGGAATCGGCAGCATAGCTAACCATGGTTGAACCATCGGTACTTGCGCCCCGGGTTACCAGGTAGTTGGTACAAGCATTAGCATCAGCCCAAACTATAACATTCAGACTTAGTAAAATATATGAAAGAAACTGTTTCATCTCCAATCCCTAATTTATGTTAATCAACAAAAATAGAAAAATATATTTATGAACTAATGAGCAATTTCTTAAAATCATGTTTTATAGACAATAGTTCTATTAATGTTGACTAAATCAATATTTCAATTGACATAAAACAGCTGAAAAAATTGCTTTGGCATGCCATTTGCTTTAACTTGCTTGTATGTTTAATTTAATAACTATAAAATTTAAAGCTATGAAAATGAAAAGGTTCACTTTATTTGCCCTGTTTTTGGCAGGAATGGTATCTTTTGTTGCCTGCGAAAAGGATGATACAAAAGATTTGAACAAGGATGAAGCACAGCAGCAAATTACCAATGCTGAGCAAGAGTTGCTAACCAAGAGTGGTGAGATTGTTGCTACCGATGGGTACAAGGTTCAGGAATATTTTGCAACCCAGTTGCCATCGCCATTCTACGTAAAATCGGATGTTTCAAAAAGTGTTGTACCCTCGCGCTTTCAAAAAGCTTACGAGTTGACTCGTCAGAACCTACTGCTAGAGAACCCTGAAATTGAATTCTATTTTGATTATTTTCTTATTGAGGATTTCAGTGAGCTAGTTGGAACCTGGACCTGGACTCCTGATGGGTGGACACATGAATCTTCTCCAACCGACAAGGTTATTGTTAAATTCCCTTACCCGGCAAATAATGCTACGAACAACGTAACCATTACCTACTATGACTTTACAACCACCCTGGTTTACGGTGAAACTGTTCCAACTGGTATTAAGGTTAAAATTGAAAAGGATGGTACCCAGGTGTTTAGCATGGTTTATTCTGCTACCATTGCTAATATGATGAAATACAGCACTAAGGTAACCGTTACTTTTGGGCCATTTGCAATTTCTAATGAAGAGTCATACGATGCATCAGTAAACAATAAAGTTCTTTTCAGTAAGAACTTTACCTTTAAGAAGGATGGCAAACTCTTTTATAGTGAGGATGCTGATTTGACCATTACAGTAGTAAGCGAAGAATCGGCCAATATTTTAATTACTGCTAAGCAAATTATTGGTAATCTAGAGTTTAGACTAAAAATTGAAGCCAACACTAGCGAATTAGAAACAGGCAACCCCAACGATTTGGTTTCGCTATCGCTTTACACAACCAGCGGCGATAAGGTAGGTGATTTTGTATGGGTATTGGAGGGTGAAGATTGGGTTCTTTACTTTAAGTTCAATAACGGTGAACAGGTTAAGGCCGAAACACTCATGCCTTCGGTTGCTGAAAGGTTTAACTCATTCATTGATGATTTGTTTAGTAATCTTTACAGAAAATAAATTATTAATAAGAAATAATTAAAAGGCTGCATTTTTTGCAGCCTTTTTTTCATATTTTACTTGACATTTCTTTACCAATGCCTTATATTTATTGAAAACTAAAATCTATGGAAGATAAATTAATAGTTATTGCAACCGAAACCAATTCAAAAGCTTTGGTGCTAAAATCGTACCTCGAGGCAAATGGTGTGGAGTGCTTTCTAAGGAGTGTGAATGTACTCCAGGGAGCCATAGCTGAAGGGGTAAAGGTGCTAATCAGGGAATCTGATGCTGAAAAGGCATTGAAATTACTATCGGCAATGCATCACGATGAGGAAATCAAAAAGGCAGATCAACAGCTCCGTAAAATTCTTGTACCAGTCGATTTTTCAGAGCCATCGCAGAACGCTGCGCGCTACGCAGTTATGCTTGCCTCAAGGTATAATGCTCAAATTAAGTTGCTGCATGTATTCAACTCGCCTGTGGTTGATATGATTCCATTTACCGATGTGGCAAGTATTCAAATTGATTTTGACATGAACTACCATGTGCTTTATAACTCAGCAAAGGAGCGTTTGGTCAAGTTCTATGAAAATCTTTTAGAATTTGCAAAACAAATGGGGTTTGCTGACGTGCAAATAGGATACACTTTACGTGAGGGATATGCCGCCTACGGCATTATTGAGGCAAGTAAACGCTATAAGCCCGGAATAATAGTTATGGGCACTAAGGGCGAAGGGTACAGGAGTACTGAACTTGTAGGTAGCGTTGCTGCCGAGGTTTCGGACGAGACCCATATTCCACTGCTTGTTATTCCCGAAAAGGCTGTTCTTAAGGGGGTTGACGAGGTTAAAAAGGTTCTTTACATTACCAATTTCGATAATAACGATAATGTTTCAATTCGTAAACTCCTTAAAATTGTTTCACCATTCCAGGTTGAACTACACTGCATTCATGTAACGGACAAATCAGAATCGCCCGGAATAAATGCTCTTATGGCAACTACCCGTGAATATCTGACAAGTGTTACTTCTAATGTATCAATAAAATGTGATATTATTGTTGGTAAGGAAACGGATAAGAGTGTTCTTGAATACATCAATAAGAATAGTATTAACCTCGTTGCTCTAACTTCGGTTAAAAGGAATCTGATTTATAAACTCTTTAATCCATCGTTGGCTAAACGGATGATTTACCAATCGGATGTGCCGGTACTCCTTTTTCACGCATAAAAAAAATGGCCACTACAAGGTGGCCATTTTGATTATTGTAATGGACATTTACTCAATAGCCATATTGTGAAACACATTTGTTACGTCCTCATCTTCTTCAATTTTCTCAATGAGTTTTTCAACCTCTGCCTGCTGTTCGGGCGTGAGTTTTTTGGTGTCGTTAGGGATTCGCTCAAACTGGAAGCTAATAATGCTTAACCCTTTTTCTTCGAGAAATTTCTGTATAGGCCCAAACTGGGTGAACTCAGCAAATAGCATTATGGTTTCATCCTCAGCAAATACCTCCTCAACTCCAAAGTCAATGAGTTCAAGTTCTAAATCCTCCATTGATATATTTGGGTTTTTGGCAACCTTGAATGAGCACTTTCGTTCAAAGATGAAATCGAGCATACCAGTAGTTCCAAGCGAACCTCCGTACTTGTTAAAGTAGCTACGAACATTAGCCACAGTTCTTGTAGGGTTATCAGTTGCCGTTTCAACCAAAATGGCTATGCCATGGGGGCCATAACCCTCGTAAACAACTTCCTTGTAATCCTTGGTGTCTTTATCGGTTGCTCTTTTAATGGCACGCTCAACATTTTCCTTAGGCATGTTCTCGGCCTTTGCATTCTGGATTAAAAGCCGGAGTTTAGGGTTAGTTTCCGGATCGGGTCCGCCGGCTTTTGCGGCCATGGTTATTTCTTTTCCTAGCCTGGTGAACACCCTTGCCATGTTTCCCCAGCGCTTCAACTTGCGTGCTTTTCGGTATTCAAATGCTCTTCCCATTTTGTGAAAAGTTGTTAGTTCAATTTAACTGCAAACGTATATTTTTTTGGCTATTCGACCAACCATTCTTAAATCTTTTTGTTTTCTTTGTGTTGCGTATTTTTTGTAGATATGAGTAGTTACAAGGGTTTAACCGATAGTGAGGTTATTCAAAGTAGGAATTTGCATGGTGCGAATATCATTACACCGCCGCCTCAAACTCCATGGTGGAAACTATTACTTGAAAAGTTTGAGGATCCTATTATTAAGATTCTCATTGTAGCCGCCATTATTGCAATTGCTATTGGCATAACTAATGGCCATTACTTGGAGGGTGTTGGGATTATTGTGGCTATTCTATTGGCTACGATCATGGCATTTATAAATGAGTACAAAGCATCAAAAGAGTTTGAACTGCTCAATAATGTAAACGATGAGCTTCCGGTAAAGGTTATTCGGAACGGTGGGGTAACATCGGTCCCTAAGCGCGATGTGGTAGTTGGCGATATTGTTATTGTTGATCGTGGTGATGAAATTCCCTCGGATGGGGTTCTTTTAGAATCGGTTTCGCTAATAGTGAACGAGTCATCCCTTACCGGTGAGCCATCCACAAACAAAACCTCAATACCAACCGATAGCTTTAAAACAACATATTCACCCAACCAGGTTCTTAAAGGCACTACGGTTACTGATGGTCATGGCATATACCGTACAACAGCTGTAGGCGATAGTACTGAAATTGGTAAAACAGCCCGAGCGGCCACCGTTGAGGTAAATAACCCAACCCCTTTAACCAAGCAGCTTCAAAAGCTGAGCGAGTACATCAGCTCAGCTGCATTCTTTATAGCAATCCTGGCATTTGTAATACTCACTGTTTTTGATTTGATAAATCCAGCTAACAGCTATACCCTTGAGCAGGAGTATATTCTGGCTGTAACAGTAATTGCCATTATCATTTTACTGGCCAAGTACTGGGTTCCTTCAGTAAATGCAATTCTTAGCTGGATAAAGTTGTCAGCTAAAATTCATCTACCTTACCCCAATAATACGAGGCGACAGATGCTTGTGCTACTAGCATCGGCAATGTTACTGGTTTTAATGGGATTGGTAATAGCGGTTTTATTAAACATCGATATTTTTAATACATCGGTGGTGCTTGATAGTAATCTGTTAAGTCACCTGCTTAGCTACTTTATGGTATCCATGACCCTAATAGTTGTTGCTGTTCCTGAAGGTCTCTCAATGAGCGTTACCCTAAGCCTTGCCTACAGCATGCGCAAAATGACCGCTGAGAACAACCTGGTACGAAAACTTCAAGCAACTGAAACCATGGGGGCTGCTACGGTAATATGTACCGATAAAACCGGAACACTAACCCAGAACCGTATGCAGGTTATTGAGTGGGATTTTCAGGGTGATACGGGAAGCAATGAACTTCCGATTCTTGTAAAATTATCGTTGGCTGTAAATTCTACGGCTCATATCGATTTCTCGCATGAACCATATACCATTGTTGGAAATCCTACCGATGGTGCCCTTTTACTTTGGCTTTACCAGAAAGGTATCGATTATCGTGTGCTTCGCGATGGTTTTACAACTTTAGCTCAGCATCCTTTTTCATCGGAAAAAAAGTACATGTTAACCCTGGGGCAATCTACTGACTTTGAGGGGAAGTTACTTTTGGTTAAAGGCGCACCCGAAAAGGTTATGTCCATGTGCGAACCCCAATCGCTTAGTAGCAGTGTACTGGAAAAACTAAGGGGATTTCAGGTAAAGGCATTGCGAACTATTGCATTTGCCTATTCCAAGAGTGTAGTTGATAGCATTGCCGATTCTGATATGCCTCAGGGCTTAACATTCCTCGGAATTGTTGGTATTGCTGACCCATTGCGCGACGATGTTCCTACTGCAATAAGTGAGTGCCATATGGCTGGTATCGATGTTAAGATGGTTACAGGCGATAACCAGGATACTGCAATTGCTATTGGCAAAAATGCTGGATTACTGGCCAGCAATGCTGAACATGCATCCATTTCGGGCCCCGATTTTGAAAAACTTCCCGACGATGAGGCTTTAAGGGTGTTGCCCGGTATAAAAGTGATGTACAGGGCTCGACCTACTGACAAGTTGCGGATGGTATCGCTACTTCAAAGGTTACATAATGTTGTTGCCGTTACAGGTGATGGTACTAATGATGCCCCGGCCCTTAACCAGGCCGATGTGGGTTTAGCAATGGGTTCAGGAACCCAGGTGGCCAAAGATGCCTCCGATATTATCCTTTTGGACGATTCGTTCTCAAGCATTGTAAATGCAACCCGCTGGGGTAGGGCTCTTTACCAAAACATTCAGAAATTCCTGTACTTCCAGCTTACCATAAATCTTGTTGCTGTTGCAATTGTGCTAACTGGGCCATTTACTGGGTTCGATTTACCCTTAACTGTTACCCAGATGCTTTGGGTTAACCTGATTATGGACACCTTTGCAGCTCTTGCACTAGCCACTGAACCACCACATTCTGAGGTAATGAAAAAGAAACCTCGGTCACCCCATGAGTTTATTTTGAGTTCTGCTATTTTTAGGTATCTAATAACCACAGCAGTTTTATTTTACTTAGTTCTGGTTGGCTTACTAATTTACTTAAAGCATGATGAAGGTTTTAGTGATAGGGATCTCACAGGCTTCTTTAATGTGTTTGTTTTAATGCAGTTCTGGAACCTTTTTAACGCACGAAGGTTGTTCGGTGGTGTTGGTGTGTTTAGCTTTTCGTCCAATAAACTATTTGTTGCTATTGCCACAATAATTCTGTTAGGACAATTTGCAATAGTACAGTTTGGTGGCGAAGTTTTTAGAACAGTTCCACTAACCGGTAAGGAATGGCTAATTCATATTATTGCTACCATGCCTGTGCTGATTTTTGGTTACTTAGCAAAAAAGATCATAAAAATTTAAAATGGTACATAGTGAGTAGCGTGCGATATCATTTTTTACTTAATTTGTATTAAATAAAAGTAATTGCAATGAAATCTCGGATTATTACTCAACGAGCAGAAATTGAACAGGTTATCAATTCGGTTGATGTTTGCCACATTGGTATGGTCGATTTGGAGGGAAACCCTTATGTTTTACCCTTTAACTTTGGATATGATCAAGGTATTCTTTACTTTCATTCAGGTCCTGAAGGTAGAAAGATAGATATTTGGAAACATAACCCAAGCGTATGTGTAGCTTTTAGTTCCGACTACCATTTACGCTACCAGCATGAGGATGTTGCTTGCTCATGGTCAATGAAGTACCGTAGCGTTCTTATTTACGGTAAGGTTGAGGAAATAACTAGTTTAGATGAAAAGAGGAAATGTATGAATATTATCATGAAAAAATATTCTGGTCGCGATAATTTTGAGTATAGTATGCCAGCCATTATGAATGTAAAAGTATTCAGAGTGACTCCTGAAAAGGTTGAAGGAAAGGCTTACGGATACTAGCGAAATCCAGCAATATTTTGAAAACACTTTTCATCAAAAAAAATATCAATTATTACTTGTTTTTTAAGAAATGGTTTATATTTATATGGAAAAATTGTAGTTAATATTTTGATATGGCCAGCGTAAAAGATCTTAAAAAGGACATCAAGCAAATGGTAAAACATTTGCTTGACGAGTGCTATACCCAATTAACATATTCTGAGCCAATATCTAAGGAGCGGATTCTTGACATCATTTCCGATATAATGGTTTTAGAACAGGAAACCATTTCAAAAATCTCAAAAAAAACATACCAAAGGGGCGAATCAACCAAAGTTGATTACCAGAAAATAGCCAATGATTTTTACGACGAAGTGGTTGAACTTGCTGAACGCATTAACTCCCTGGATGAGTAATTCCCTGTTTGTGGGTTATTAGGTTAAAGCTAGAAAGGGATCGGAAATTTCTTAAGCTCTTTTGAGAACATTTTTGAATTTCCTTGGCAAACCTTGTCCAGTAGTTGCCAAAATTTAGGGCCATGATTCTTTTCCTTCGTGTGACAAAGCTCATGGAGGAGTACATAGTCAATAAGATGCTCAGGCAAATACATTAACCTTAGGCTAAGGCTAATATTGTTCTTCCCGCTACAGCTTCCCCATCGCGATTTTGAGTTACGAATGGAAACCTTACCATAGGTAAAATTATTCTTAGTGGCTAATCCCTTTAGCTTTTGGGGCAGATAGTATTTAGCCTCGGCGCGTAATACTTCGGTTATAACTTTTTTTGTTAGCGACTGAATATTGTAACTTGCCGGGTCAGCGGTTGACGGATAAAGTAACAGCACATCAGCTCCTTTTTTTAAAACCTTACATGTAGATAGGCTATTTTCGGCTTGCAGACGAACTAGGTGATACTTACTTTTAAACTCAGTAATAGGCTTTATACGCTCTGCATTTTCTTGGATTTTCTTTATAATCCAGTCAGTTTTTGATAACACAAAATCCTCTGCATATGAGAATCTTACAAGGTAGGGGATGGTAACATGGATTGAACTATCTTTTTTTACTCTTAAAGTGATTCTTTTACTTCCGGTTCTATATGTGTAGGTTACAGTTCCAATGTGCGGGTAGGTGCATTGCTTAGTTCTGTTCATCGCTATCGGCTAATTATCCATATTCCCTGAAATTGGTTCTTGAGCTTTTCCTTCTGTTGATTGGCTTCGTCTTTTTTACTATATCGGCCAATTACAGCAATATACTTCCCATTAGGTTTGCTATAAACCTCAGCGTTAAACCCCTTTGCCTTAAGATCGTTCACGAATTTTTGGGCATTTGCCTTTTCGGCAAAACTTCCAACCACAAGGCTGTATATTGTTGATGGGTTGCTAACAGGAATACTTTGGGTTAATGATTTTTCAATTACTTCTTCCGTTGTTTGTGCTGGTTGCTCATTACCTGTTACGGTTTCGCTCTCCTCGTCGGCAGGGTTTGTGGCTTCAAATTTCTTATCAAAATCATCGGATTTTGAAGTATAATCGGTTGGTAACTTAATAGGTTCTACCTTTTCCGGTTTGTTTTTAATGTTTTCCCAGTCGGCTTCATCAGGGGCAAAGGCCAACTCCCTCAAAATGAATGCAAATGTAAGTATTATAAAGAGAGATACTGCTATAAAAACAAAAACTCGCAGGGGCGATGATGGCTTCTTTTTACTAGAACTTTTCATGTTGACTTGTTCCAAATCATTGTATTCAACCTGATTGCTATTTTCAGTTGACGACTTTTCAACTATTATGCTGTCGAGGGCATTGGTGTTAACACGCTCAACCCCCGGGCTAACCTCAGTGTAATGTTTTGTAATAGTGTTCTCTTCTTGAACTATCTCTTCTTTTACAACTGAATCATTGGTGGTTTGGTTTTTGTCACTGTTACTCGTGTCTACCTCAAGGGGGGAATCAATGTTGGTGGTTTGAACATTTTTACCATCGTCATGGTCGGTTGATTTTCTTTGGCTTGATGATTCCTCCGATGTCAAACTAATGGAACCCTTTGAATCATTTATTAGTATTCCAATACCGGGTATTGCGTATGAACCACTTTCTTTTATTTCATCAATAATTTCAATCGATAACTTTTTTATTTGCTCGGCTGCCTCAATCTTTGAAAGTCCATAATTACTTATCAGTAATTCTTCGAGCTGCCCATCGTTATACTTTAGGAATGGGCTAAAAGTAATGCTAAGCTGGGTGTTGCTTTCAGTATCACGATGAAGGAAGGCACCCACGTTGGGTATTATTAGTCGTTTGTTTTTGCGAATTAACTCTGCCAGAATTGACCTGTCCATCGCGCGAGATGTTTTATGGTTAGCTCAATACCAGCAAAGGTAAATTATTATCCTATTAGTTGTACCTTTTACGTGGGAGTTAAAACCTTTTCAATTGCCTGTTTAATTTTTTCAATGGAGTATGGTTTAGTCATCAGAAAATCAAAGCCTGCATCCCTGAAATCCTCAAAAAAGTTTGCCGGATTATGTGCGGTTAACGCTACAATGGGGGTGTACTTTTTGGGTGAAGGCAGTTTTTCA
Organism: Tenuifilum sp. 4138str; assembly: GCF_041102575.1. NCBI lineage: Bacteria > Pseudomonadati > Bacteroidota > Bacteroidia > Bacteroidales > Tenuifilaceae > Tenuifilum > Tenuifilum osseticum. Next base: position 329,948 of record NZ_JBGCUE010000001.1, read on the forward strand.
CGGACGTACTTGGTGGTTTCCAGCCCATTCATCACAGGCATTTCAATGTCCATGAAAACCAGGTCAACTTTCTCCTTAGTAATAATGTCAATAGCTTCCTTACCGTTTTGCGCCTCAAGGCAAGTTACATTTAAGTTTTTCATCACTTCTTTTAGAAGAAGCCTGTTAACAAAAATGTCATCGACAATAAGAATTTTTGGCATATATTTTTACTTTTATTACGTTAACCGAATCTGCTCAAAGTTTTTAATATGTCGTAACTAATAATTCTGATTCTATTCCGTTCCAGCTCAATTATTTTATCGTGGTTAAATTCCGATAAGGTTCTAATCAAACTTTCTTTAGTTGTTCCACACAGCTCTGCTAGCTCTGTTCTGTTTACGGGAAATTCAAACTCGTTGTTGCAGAATATGTCATCGGCAAAGTAAAGAATCAAATCGGCAACTCGGCCGGGTAGCTGCTTGTAAAGTAATCCGGCTAGCCTGTTTATAAGGAATAAACCATGCCTGCTTATTAGCTGGCTAATTTCAAGGGCAAAGCGTGCATTTTGAAGCATAATCGATTTCAGAGTAGAAATAGGGATTTGAGCCAATGTGCAATTTTCAACCGCTGTTACCGTGAAATTATATGAATCACCACCAAGAAGCGAGATTAGGCCTACAAAACTTCCTGTGGTATCAATCTTCATGACCAAATTCTTGCCCTTCCTTTGTTCGCTACTTACCTTAATAATACCTTTAATAATATAGTAAACATGGCTTGATGCCGAGAACTGTTTAACAATAATATCCTTCCGGTTGTAGTTTACAATATTAATATTATCCATAATGATAGCCTGCTGTTCTGCTGTTAGAAGCTGGTTAACAGGCAATTTGCATTTTTCAAATGTCTTTTCAAACGATATGGTTATTACATCGGCCATGATTTCATTTAAAGACTCTTAAAGATAAATAATTTCTATCAAATAAAAAAGTGATATAAATCACCTGTTGCGGTAATTTATATCATCTTATGATTTGTTATTCTGTGGTTTCGTTTTTATAGATTTGAAAAGATTTTGAAATACTATGGATTTTAAAGGCTATGTTTTAGTAATTGACGATTCGGTTACGAATCAGGTACTTGTGGAAGCTCTGCTTGGCGAAGAGGGAATTAGGGTGGTAACAGTAAGCAATGCCGCTGACGCCTATAGGCTGATTGATAAAGAACCACCAAGCCTAATTCTGTTGGATTTACTTATGCCTAATATTACTGGAATTGATTTTCTTAAAACCATCAAGCAGAGTGAGCGCGTAAATACCATTCCAGTTTTCATAGTAACCGCTGCTAATACTGAACTTTACCGTAATCAATGCGAAGTGCTAGGAGTACAGGAATTCTTTCCAAAGCCAGTTGATATACCATTACTGGTTAAGAGGGTGAAAGAGGTTTTAGCTGGGGTGTAACATAAATTGTTATGAAAAAAATCAAGGAGATATCTGAACAGTTTGCCGTAATTGATAGTCTTATAGTTGAGATACTAAATTGCGCCGCTGAGGATTTTTTAGGTCTTAACGAAAGGTTCAAGGAAGCATACTCAAAATCAACCTCAATTTCAGCAAATGCAGAAGAGGTATTTACCGTATATGCTTCCAGCTATACGAGTGAATCGTTGCTTAACCTCAGGCTCCTTTTTAAAAAGTTCAGTCAGGCTAAAAAGGAAACCAATAAATACGCCGATTCCATTGTAAAAAGCATTGATGAGGTTTATGATATTCTCGATTCCATTGACCTACATAGCAAAAACATTAACCAAAATCTCCTAACCCTCAAGTTTTTACTAGCCAACCTTAAGATAACAGGCATTGAGTCCCAATCAGTTGAACTTACCGAGGAAAAGGATGAACTTTTTATTGAGTTTAACAGGTTAGTAAACAAGTCAAAGCTAGCTGAACTTGAGCTTGCTAAGTCGCTCCATGGCAACATGAAACTTTTACGCGAAGGTGTTGATAGGGTTAAAAAGAATATGCGAAATGCGAACCAACAAATAGGGATTGCCATTGATATTATTAACGAATCCATTCAAATTTTTTCGGAAAAACAGCAAGACCTTAGCCTCAATATACCAAAACTGCAAGAAAATAACGCAAAACTCCGCGATTCAATTGACAGCATTATTACAAACCTCCAGTACCACGATATTATTCGCCAAAAAATTGAACACGTACAGGTATCGCATAAGGAAATACTAAATAATCTATCCTCTGAAGATGAAGAGCAGAAAAACTATTTAAATCAGATAGGAGAGCTTGTTAACATTCAGTCGGCGCTACTTGTTAGGGCAAACAAGGAGTATCAAAGAGCCATTGAACAGATAATTGATAAGTTCAAGATTATTGGAAGCATTGCGCAAAGCATACTAAACCAGTGTAAGGATTTAAAAAGAATACAGGAATCGGATTTGGAGCAACCTTTTACAAGTGTTGCACATAAGCTTACCAATACTACGTTACCTGTTAGCAAATTTCTTTCGTTACTGGCAAGGGTAAACAATTTGCTTCAATCAATTAAGCATAACGTTAACTTAATGGTTGAAACCTCTGCTATTGATGATGAGGCTAACCGATTTGGTGAATTGTTGTTGAAAAGAATCAAACAGCCGGAACTAATGCTTCAGTCGAATCTAATTCAACAGATTGAAACAGTAACATTTGACATAATTACCTCCCGAAACCAAATTGGTACGCTGTACATGCACCTTGAATCCAAAATAACTGATATTGAGCGATTATCGGAGTTAATTTCAGAAAATACTAAATCGCAGGAATGGGAGTCAATTCCAACAACCCTTAAGGAAATTGCTAGCAACCTGCTTGAATGTGACGATAAGGTAAGCGTTTTACTTCGGGAAAAGTTTCAGGCTAGTAATGATTTAGGTGAAATAATCCATAGGGCTGTAAATCAGGTTAAGTACTATGAAGTTTTTGAGCTTAAAATTCTTGAAGTAATAAAACTACTAAACCACATATATTCCACGTTAACTGGCAAGGAGGAGAGCCAGTTCGATAAAGATGATTTGGAGTTTATGCGAAGACTATATACCATGGAATCGGAACATAAGATACACAACATGGTAATTAAAGGGAATGCGGGTTTCGATGACTTATCAGAAACCGATCAGGATGAGTCAAACATTGAGTTCTTTTAAACTAACCAAGAATATGTCAAAGAAAGAAAAAAATTTTTCCATCGAAAGGCAGAAGGGTTCATCGCTGGTCATCCTGAGTGGCGATTTAAGCCTTAATAATGTCAGTGATATCAAGAGTGAACTGATTAAGCTATTTAATGAGGCAAAACCTACTGACTTGCTAATTAAAAACGCTGAGGTAATTGACCTTGGCTTTATACAACTCGTACGCTCTTTTAACTTCTCCATGAAGGAACGAGGTATAAAATCTACAGTTAAGTTTGAATTAACTGCTGACCAGAGCACAATTCTTGAACGATCAGGCATAAAATCAGAATATTAACAAAATAAATTATCCATTGCTATGGCAAAAACAATACTAATTGTAGACGATTCCGATAGTATTCGCGAAGTTGTTCGATTTACCCTTGAGAACGAAGGGTACAATGTGCTTGTTGGTGTTGATGGCAAAGATGCCTTAAAACACCTTGACGGTAAAACAATCGATTTGGTAATCACCGATCTTCATATGCCTGAAATGGATGGCATAGAGCTTATTAAGCATATTAGGGCAATGCCGGAGTACGAACGCATTCCAATCCTATTCCTGACTACCGAATCGCAAACCTCAAAAAAAATGGAAGCTAAAGATGCCGGTGCTACGGGGTGGATTATTAAACCGTTTGTTCCAGCTAAACTGATTTCGGCAATCAATAAAGTGATTAGGTAATGGATAGCTTTAGGAAAAAGTTTATAGAGGAAGCTGCGGAGCTAATTGATAAGCTTGAAGTGTCGCTTTTAGAGCTTGAAAAAAGTCCTAACGATGAAGCTCTGATTCAACAGGTCTTTAGGGTGATGCACACCCTTAAGGGTAACAGCGCCATGTTTGGGTTTGACCTTATCGATAGCTTTACGCACAACCTTGAGACCATTTACGACATGATTCGCAATGGACAGCTCGAGGTAAGCAAGGATATATTGAACATAACCTTTTCGTCGGTGGATCACCTCAAGGCGATGCTCGATGAGCAAAACTATGATGACCCCGACTTTAAAACGGTTCACAATGGCTTAATGGGGAAAATTAATAGAATAATTAACCCTAGTAATACTGAAACAGAGGCCGAATCTGCTAAATCAAGTAAGGAAAAATCGGAATCACTATCTACCTACTACATTCTTTTTGAACCCAATGAGAATATTTTTAAGAACGGAACAAACCCCCTTTACCTTCTTGATGAGCTTTGCTCATTGGGTGAACACAAGGTTTTTGCACATTTCAACAGGCTGCCTGGAATAAAGGAAATTATCCCAAACCTTTGCTATACCTACTGGGAAGTGTTGCTGACAACCGACCAGGATGTAAATGCCATTCATGATGTGTTCATCTTTGTTGAAACCGATTCAAAGCTTGAAATACAAAAGCTGGCAGAGGAAAACTTGCTAGCCGACAAATTATTTGTTGAAGAAGTATCGCAATTGGCAGAGGTTCAGAAGGATGTTGGATTGGTAACCATACAACGCCTGGCAACAAAAGCTGCTGCTCGAATCAATAAGGAAAAGGCCAAACAGTTCACTAAAGAGCGAATAGCCACAAAGGACAAAACGGCTGCAAGCATTCGCGTGTCGTCCGACAAGCTTGACCACCTAATGAACCTTGTGTCAGAGCTAGTAACCACACAAGCCCGTTTAAGCTTATTTGCAGAGCAAACCAATGTGCCAGGTTTGGCGCCTATAGTTGAAAACGTTCACAAGCTAACCCGCCAGCTTCGCGATATTGCCTTTAGTATCGTTCTGATACCTATTGAGAACCTTTTTGGTCGTTTTCAGAGGCTTGTCAGGGATTTATCGTCTGAACTGCACAAGGAGGTCGATTTCATTGTAGAGGGAGCCGATACTGAGCTTGATAAGACCATCATCGAAAACCTGTCCGACCCCCTGATGCACATTATCAGGAACAGCATGGATCATGGAATTGAGGATACTCGGGTTCGTATTGCAAACGGAAAGCCGGCAAAGGGAAAAATTCACCTGAAAGCATTCTACTCCGGGGCAAGTGTAATAATCCAGGTTAGCGATGATGGTGCTGGTATTGATCCTGAGATCATACATGCCAAGGCAATCTCAAAGGGTTTAGTACCTTCCGATAAAAAGATGAGCAAGAAGGAGATTCTTGACCTTATCTTTTTGCCCGGATTCTCTACAGCCAAAAAGGTAACCGATGTGTCGGGAAGGGGAGTGGGTATGGATGTGGTTAAAAAGAAAATTTCCGATATCAGAGGCGAGGTTGAGGTTGAATCGGAAGTTGGCAAGGGAACAACTATTACCATAAAGCTGCCCTTAACCCTTTCAATAATCGATGGCTTGCTGGTTAGCATTGATAGTTCTCCTTTTGTTATCCCTCTTTCTTCAATCGACAAGATTTATGCGGTGGACAAGGAAAGTATCTATAGCTCTTTCAACAATCTTGTAACCCTCGATGGAACTCAAATCCCATTCTTTAGCTTACGGAAAGAGTTTAACCTGCAGCCAAGTAACGAGGAACTAGAACAGGTTGTAGTAGTAAACTTTGAGGATAACAGGGTTGGCTTAGTGGTTGACTATGTAATTGGTGAATACCAGGCAGTACTCAAACCTTTAGGGAAACACTACAAGAGCCACGATATTTTCTCAGGTGCGACAATACTAGGCGACGGAACAGTTGCCCTTGTAATGGACACCAATAAGATTATTAAAATGTTTGCAACAAGTAAGTAACAACCAAAAATGTTTTACAATGGATACCGAGAACAAAAATCAAATTAAATCATATCTTACCTTCAAGCTAGGTAACGAGGAGTTTGCTGCACATGTCAGCAAGGTGTTGAATATTTTGGAGATGACTCCTATAACAAAGGTTCCTAAGGCACCTGATTACCTGAAAGGTGTTATTAACCTTAGGGGGGCTGTACTGCCTGTAATTGATACACGTATCAAGTTTGGAATGCCTGAAACCGAGTACACCAATAACACCTGTATCATAGTTCTGGATATTGACGTTGATGGCGAATCGGTGCATGTTGGTGCCATTGTCGATTCCGTGCAGGCGGTTCTGGAGATTGATAATAGCCAGATAATGCCACTGCCCACCCTTGGCAGCCGTTATAAATCCGAGTTTATAATTGGCATGGCAAAGGTTGAGGAACGTTTTATCATCATACTTAACATGGATGCCATTTTCTCAGTAGATGAAATCACCTCGATTATTGATTCCAACCAGTCAGTTGACGAGGGAACCGATGCACAACAGTAATTGAATATTTTATGCAGGCTAATGAGTTTGTGGATTACTACAAGCTACAGCTTACCGACGATGAGTTTAAACGTCTTAGCGCATTAATCTACAAGGAGAGCGGCATTAAACTACCACCTATAAAAAAGGTAATGCTCCAATGCCGCCTCCAAAAGAGGTTAAAGCATTTAAACATTGGCTCTTTTAAGGCTTACATCGATTACCTTTTTAGCCGCGAAGGCTTTGATAGCGAGATTATTCATATGTTGGATGTAGTTAGCACCAACAAAACTGATTTTTTCCGTGAGCCAGCCCATTTTGAGTTCTTGTCCGAAGAATTACTGCCTGAATATTATAGAGCCAATAAGTCAGGAACGCTTAAGGTTTGGAGCGCAGGTTGTTCAAGTGGCGAGGAACCTTACACCCTTGCCATGGTGCTTTTTGAATTCGCTGAGTCGCACCCAGGTTTTAACTTTACCATATATGCAACCGATATTTCAACCCGAATTCTTCAAACGGCAATAGATGCAGTATATAAGGAAGAGAAGGTTGAGGGTATACCGTTAACCCTTAAGCGGAAATACATGCTAAGGAGCAAGGATAGAACTAACCCTACCATTAAAATGGCGCCTCATGTTCGCTCCAAGGTAACATTTGCACGTTTAAACCTGATGGATTCCAGCTACGATACAAAGGATTTATTTGAAATTGTTTTTTGCCGCAACGTACTTATTTACTTTGATAGGAACACACAGGAAGCCGTTATTAATAAGCTATGCCAACGTATTAAGCCCAATGGCTACCTAATACTTGGACATTCAGAATCAATACTAAATATGGATGTTCCGCTTAAACAGGTTAAACCAACAATATACAGGAAAGTATAATACATTCTGCTATGACAAAAAAGCCTGAAGAACTTACCGATAATGAACTACTTGCTGAATTGCAACGCAGATTTGAACTCAATAAAAAAGCGCTTGATGAGCTGAAAGTTCTAAACGCCGAGCTAAAGCAAGTAAACAAGAAGCTAGAGGAGTCCGAAGCCCTCAAATCGCACTTTATTTCAAACATCACCAATGAGATTATTAACCCATTTACATCAATAATAGGACTTTCCAAGGCAATACTCTCAGTTGATAAGGAGAACTGGAAAAAGGTTATCTCCATGGTGGCTCTCATCCACTCCGAGGCATTCAACCTCGATTTTCAACTCCGGAATATCTTTGTGGCTGCCAAGATTGAGGCTGGCGAAATACAACCCGAAATCATGCAGGTTGATGTTAACAACCTGCTTGAAAGTGTTATAGAATCGTTTAAGTATGAGCTGCGCAAGAAGAACTTAAAGGTTGAATACTCCTATAACAGCAGCACCAATTTGGTTAATCCAAAAATTTTTAAAACCGACCCTGAAAAGCTGAAGTTGATCATAGCAAATTTGCTCAGCAATGCAGTAAACTTTAGCTTTGAGGGTGGAGTAATTGAGATAATTGCTAATAGAGACGTTAACAAGTTATCTATTTGTGTTAAGGATCATGGTATTGGTATCTCAAAGGAAAACCACAAAATAATCTTTGATAGGTTTAAAAGGCTCGATACTGGAATAAATTCCTTAAACAGGGGTCATGGATTAGGATTATCGGTAAATAAGGCCATTATTGATATGCTCAATGGTAGCATTGAAATAGAGAGTGAACTTGGGAAAGGTGCTTGTTTTACTATTTCAATACCCGAGCCCAATGTTGACGTTGACGATTTAGCCACCGATGCTAACGAGATGTTTTTTGATCAGGATGCAGAAATTTTTTAAAGCCGGTTGATGGACCACATTAAGTCACATTACCTATACCCTGCATCGCTATTTGCCGATAAGGAGCCTCATTTTGTTACTACAATTCTGGGCTCATGTGTGGCAGTATGCCTATACGATTCGGTTTTAAATCAAGGTGGAATTAACCATTACATGTTGCCATTGTGGAATGGACAGGGGCTTGCAAGCCCAAGGTATGGTAACATTGCCATTGAGCGATTGATTGAAAGAATGATTTCACTTGGCTCAAAAAAGGAAAACCTTAAGGCAAAGGTATTTGGGGGAGGCGAGGTGCTTGAAACAAATCTGGACAACTTCCATATCGGTCAACGTAACATTGCTATTGCTTTAGAACTATTGGCTGAACACGGAATACCAATAATAGCTAAAAGTGTAGGTGGTAACCAGGGAAGAAAGATTGAATTTAATACCGCTACAGGAGAGGTTCGCCATAAGTTTATTCAAAAGACATTAAATCCCAACGAGGTAAAAAGTATTAGTTCAAAAAAGACCGAGTAAATTGCAGAATATTTTTATTGTCATTAATTTTAAAGTTGATGTAAATGGCTGATATGCTGAATAGAATAAAAGTGCTAATTGTTGACGATTCTGCATTAGTGAGGCAAACGTTGATGGAGATCATCTCATCCGATTCAGAGCTGGAGGTTATTGGAACTGCTGCCGACCCATACTTTGCAGCCCGTAAAATGGCTGAGGTAACCCCCGACGTAATAACCCTCGATATTGAAATGCCCCGGATGGATGGGTTAACCTTTCTTCGTAAAATTATGACACAGCACCCCATTCCGGTTGTAATAATTTCGAGCCTCACAAGTAGGGCAACTGAAATGGGTATGCGTGCCCTTGAACTTGGAGCCGTTGAATTAATCACTAAACCCCAGGTTAACACCAAAGCTTTTCTCGAAGAGTCAAGGGTTATCATTTGCGATGCAATTAAAGCAGCCGCTCGCAGTAGAATAGCAAGACGTAAGATTCTCACACCTCCTATTGTTGAGCCAAAACTTTCAGCCGATGTTATTATCCCTAAACAGGTTGTTTCCTCTACACCCCTTACAACTACCGAGAAAATTATTGCCGTGGGAGCCTCTACAGGTGGAACAGAGGCCATTGCTACATTCTTACAAGCAATGCCTGTTGATTGCCCTGGAATTGTTATAGTTCAGCATATGCCCGAAAAATTTACAACCTCGTTTGCCAATCGCCTAAACGATATTTGTAAGATCACGGTTAAGGAAGCACAGAATGGCGATGCTGTTCTACCAGGTCAAGCGTTGATTGCACCTGGTAATTACCATCTGCTTTTAAAGCGAAGCGGTGCACGATACTACGTTGAGGTGGTCCAAGGCCCTCTGGTTAACAGGCATAGGCCCTCGGTTGATGTTCTTTTCCGAAGCGTTGCTCGTTTTGCTGGGCAAAACGCAATAGGTGTAATTATGACTGGCATGGGCGACGATGGAGCAAAAGGACTACTTGAAATGAAGGACGCTGGTGCTTACACAATAGCACAGGACGAAAAATCGTGCGTGGTTTACGGCATGCCCCGTGAGGCCGTAAAACTTGATGCAGCATCTACCATACTGCCTTTACAGGATATCGCGAATCATATTATCCAAAAAGTAAAAACACGATTAAGCTGATAAACCAGTTCTTTTATAATAACATTATTATTTCATTTGAATTCGAATCAATAGATTTGCATATAAGTTGAAAAAATGCTTATTTTTAAGCATCAAAAATTGAGTCGTACATGAAATCTAAGTACTCATCGAAATACATTGTTCAAGGGAGTCTCCTTGGACTTACCGTAGGGCTTGTATTTCTTGCCATTGCATATGTTATAGGTGTACTAACCAACGACCTTGCTTTAACCCCAGGAGGCATTCTGGACCTACATCGCATTATGCCATTGTTCTATATATTTGATTTTTTACCTATCATTCTTGGCGCCTTTGGTTTTTTTGTTTACCAGAAAATTTCGGTTAGAATAAACGATTTTGAAACCACTTTACAGGAAAACATAAGTAGGGAGCGTAAGCTTTACAGGTTTGTGGAAAAGTTACGTGAAGGTGATGTTGAAGCCGAATACACCCCCGATGATACCGATGCACTTGGGAAGGCAATAGTCAGCCTACGAAACGATATTCGCCAGAGTAGGTTAGAAGAGGAGAAAAGAAAAAAGGAGGACGAACAACGGCGCTGGGCCGCAGAGGGTATGGCTCTCTTTGGCGAAATTCTACGTCAGAACAACGATAACATAGAGGAGTTAACCTTTCAGGTTATCCGCAATTTAGTAAATTACGTTGGTGCAAATCAGGCTGCCTTTTACCTTTTAGAGGATGACGATGAGTCCGATATCCATTTCCGAATGACCGCCTGTTACGCCTATGAGCGTAGAAAGTATGCCGATAGAGTGATACCCTGGGGCGATGGTCTTGTGGGGGCATGTGCTCTGGAAAAGGAAAAAATCATCCTGAAAAAAGTACCTGATGGGTATTTGAGTATTACAAGCGGCCTTGGCAAGGCTAACCCAAAATTTTTAATGCTTATCCCCCTTAAAATGAACGATGTTGTTCATGGCGTCATTGAGCTAGCATCGTTTAATCCATTTGAAAAGTACCAGGAGGAGTTTATCGATAAGGTTTCTGAGAGCGTGGCAACAACTATTGCTACTGTTAAAATAAATATACGAACTGCAAAGCTTTTAAAGGAATCGCGTGAGCAGGCCGAGGAGTTAGCGCTTAAGGAGGAACAGATGCGCCAGAACATGGAAGAACTCCAGGCTACACAGGAAGAAGCTAGCCGCCAGTCGGCAAAGTTTATCAGCTTCTCCAACTCCGTAAACCACACAATGATTCGTGCCGATTTCGATGTGGACGGAACATTGCTGTATGCAAATACCAAGTTTTTACAGAAATTGGAGTATTCCTCCAACAGCGAGGTTGAAGGTAAGCATATCTCCATGTTTATTAACAAGAAGGATAGGACGTGGTTCGACGATATCTGGAGTACGCTAAGCAAGGGTGGTAAACACTTTGAGGGAGATATGAAGTTGCTTACCCGCAATGGCAACGACCTTTGGACAATTGCTACATTCACCTGTGTACGAAATGAGGCCGGAGGTGTGGAAAAAATCCTATTCCTTGGAATTGACACAACTGACCAAAAGAAGCTGAGCCTTGACTACGAAGGGCAAATTAGTGCACTTAACCGTTCATCAATTAAAGCAGAATTCTCGCCTACAGGCGATTTGACCGAAGCTAATGAGAAGTTCCTGCTCACCCTTTCATATAACCTTAATGCTGCTAAGGAAAAATCAATTTTTGAGTTTGTCCCTTCATCGGAACGGAAGAATATTGAGCGCGTATGGGACGATGTGATACATGGAATTCCATATGAGGGACAATTCCGAATGCTTACTAGCAATGGCGATGAGCGCTGGTTCCGTTGTACCTTTACTGCTGTTAACGATATGTACGAAGAGGTGGCAAAGGTTATCCTAATTGCCAACGACATTACCCGTGAGAAAAACATGGAGTTCGAAACTCAACGTCAAACAGAACAGCTAAAGAAACAGGAAGAACAATTGCGCCAGAATGAAGTTGAGCTTAATAAAAAGCTACGGGAGGCTAAGGAGGAGGTGCGCAACCAGTTTAAAGAAATTGAGAAGGTAAAAATACGGAACGAGAAAACCTTGGAGGGTTTTCTGGACGCCATCATAACCACCGACCACGATGGTATTGTTCAGTTCTTCAACAAAGCAGCCGAAGAGCTTTTTGAGGTTAAACGCGAACAGGTGATTGGACAAAGTGTAAGAATTCTTTTCCCCGATAATGCTGCCGAAAACGATGAGTTCCTTGATGCCTACCTTGACCCCAATAAGGAAAAAATTACTGGACAACGCAAGGAAATAACCATTCTCACTAAAGGCGGTAAAGAACTACCAGTACTTATGCTTATAACAGAAGCTAAGGTTGGAAGGGAAATCACCTATACTGCATTTATTCAGAATATCTCAGTGGATTTATTCTAAAATTATCAATAACTTATTTATTTGGTAAGCATCTCTTTAATCCAGGAGATGCTTATTTCTTTTCGATAAGTGTGGAAAGCAAGGGCTACGGAAAAAATAAAAATCAAGGAGTAAACCACAATCGCACTATATTGACCAACTAAAAGTGTAGTAAGAATTAGCAATACAATTATGGTTAATGGATAATATAGAAGTTTGGCTTTATTTGCCCTAAATTGGTAAAACCCTTTGACAAAAAAGAACATTAGCGAAATCTGCAAAATCTTTGTAATAAAATTAGCTACAACAGCTCCATTTACCCCGTTGAGATTTACCATTAAATATGTTGCAGTAATTTGAAAAGCTGCAGTTACTACAAAAACTTTTGGGAGAATAGTGGTCTTCTGAAAGTAGTAAACAGGAGCAACAAGCACGTAGTACCAGATTCTCACTATCATGCCAGCAAATAGCAGCGGTAATAGCGGAAACGATTGGTATAAATCGCTGTTATTTACTACTACTGGAACAAGGTATGGGATTAGGATTAAATAAAGCGGTATTAAGGTTAGGTTGATGAGAGTGAAAACGTGAAAATACTTATTTACCTCAATGCTACCAAAGGGTTCGTTGTTTTTATTCTTCCAAAGCTCAAAAACTTTTGGTAAAATTGCCGCAGATAGCCCATTCTGAAGAAATTCAATAGCTAAGGTTATTTTTATAGCGAAATCGAAAACAGCCACTGACGATTGGTTTAGCAAACCCAGAATAATATACCGGTCAATGTTTGATATAATCCAGTACAGGATATTATGGGAGTATATAGGTGCACTATACCTGATAAGGTGTTTAAATACGTTGCGGTCCCAGCTTAAGTTCCCATGTTTTACAAAGAATACCGTGGCCCAAATAAAAGTAGCAAATGCACCCGTGAATCGACCCCAAATGGGACCGGCAAGTGATAGGGGGAAAAGGTATAATCCCTCAACTGAGACCACAATTATTAATGTAAAATGCAAAATATTGGACCAAAAGTAAGGCTTTGGTTTTTCCCGGAAAATTAGGTGGCTGGTATATGCTTTAAAAACACCATTGAAAAAACCTGTAATAACTGAAATGAGCCCATAGGGCATAAATTCAATCGATTTTGCAGGGTAAAATAACCCAAACAGTAAATTACCGGCAATGCTCAGTATGAAAGTGAACAAGGAGCCGTAAAGCATCAAAAAAAGAAACGATGTTCCTAAAAATTTTTTCTCGTTCTTCTTGTCGTTTCGGTAATGAATATATGTATTACCCAGAAAACTTTCGGCAGAAAATGAAAAAAGTATTCGAGCAAGTTCGCTTAATATGATAAAAATGGCTAATAGACCAAAATCGTCAGTACTAAGTAAATTTTTGTTACCGTAAAATGGAAGCAGGAGAATGCTCGAAGCAAAGGGAAGCGCACCAATAATGGTGTAGGTAACTGAAGATTTTATGAACGATTTTGATATCATTCTATTTATATTTATACTCCTCAATTATTTGCTCTAATTTACTAATTCTCTCGTTTTCACTGAAGTTATTTACTATTTTGGAATGAGAAAGGAATCGTAGATTGACTTTTTCATCATTTGTTAGGTTTAAGGCATTTTTAATTACTGATGAAAGTTCCTCAGTGCTTCTATTTTTCACAGTAAACCCAATATTTTCTGTAATTGTAGGCATTGCGCCTACGGGTGATACTATTGGAATACAGCCAAAAGACATGGCTTCACACAGTGCATTAGGAAAACCTTCGGATATTGAGGGTTGAATTACAAACTCCGATTGTAAATATTTTTCTGCAAGTAATTCACTCGACATAGGGGGATGAATTATAACATTGCTAGGTATCTCAAGTTGAGATTTTATCGTTTCGGCAATACCAATAATAGTAAAACTTGCATTTGGAAATTCGCGGGCACTATCAAGAATCAAATCAATACCTTTCAGAATCAATCGAATTTTACTATTGACCAAAGCTACAGTAATGAAGCTATTGGGTTTGCGTATTGATTTTTCAATTGTGTCAAGCGAAACTCTAGGGTTATATCCATTATAAACGGTTTTGATATCAGTTTTAATGGATTTAAAGTGATTTTTTATCCCCTGTTTACTATTATCGTAGTATGAGTTGGTAAAATCAATGAGCGATTCGTGGACAGGTAGTAAGCATGTGGCATTTTTTATAGAATAGTAAATTGCACTTTTAAGTAATGGTTTACGCAAACTTCCATAGTTAAACTCAGGGTACGATACACAGTCGGTACCACCAAGAATAATGAACACCTTTTTATTAAATATTTTTCCAAACAGTGCTGGAATCACTGACCAGTAGCCTGCAAACATTACTATAATGACATCAATCTTTTTTAATCTTGGAATTAAATAGATGAATTGCCTTATGAAATTTATTGGAGTGTTAACTGTATTCCATGGGGAAAGCAAAGATTTTACATTATTTTGTTTTGAAAGCAACAAAATGTCCTTGCGAACAAAAGTAGGATTACCCGAGGAAATGTAAAGGATATTCATTTTAAATAACCCTTAGTATAAATTTCTTAAATATCCTAAAGGGTAGTGGGACAGTTTTACTGTAATTGGAATTGCTTTTCTCAGAAAAAAGGCTAAGCCAGTAATAGGTATAGTCAGGTGTTTTGTAAAAAATGCTGTAATCTACCTTTTCATCGATAACAAAATTCTGCTCCGATAAATGTTGGTATAGTATTGTTGGGTAAACGGATTGATCAATAATTTGAAGACTTTCGGGCTTTGTTTCTCGTAAATATTTAATTAGGTTGGGGTGAGGAATATTAATAAAAATTTTAGTACCGGTATGGCTAAACTGTTTTAAGTTAGAAAATAGGGAATTGTAACGTTCAATTGGAATATGTTCAATTACATCGGCAAGGATAATGAAGTCATATTTTTCGTTTAGTGAAATGCTTTCCGATGCATCGGAAACCATGAATTTTACACGACTCGATTTTATACGACCTTTTGCAATATCAATGTTTTTTGGACTAATATCGAACGCAGTTATTACTGCCTTTGGTGCAATGCTTACAAGTAAATCCGTAAGAGTTCCAATTCCGTATCCTATTTCAAGAACACTATTTGCCTTTCCAATACCCTTTTTCTTAAGGATATTGGCTAATGTATAATGTCGAAGATTTTTTCCGGTTTTAACCTGTTTATCCGAGAACTCATCGTAGAACTTGGCGGTTGTTTCCTGGTTGTTCATTTGAGTAGCATTATCCGTAAACCTCTTTTTTAGCTGCTTTCAGGGTGTTTTTTAGTAGCGATACAATTGTTAGCGGGCCTACACCTCCCGGTACCGGAGTAATGTAGCTACATTTGGGTGCCACTTCATCAAACTTAACGTCGCCTAACAATTTCCAGCCCAATTTAGTGCCAGGGGCATCAACCCGGGTAATACCCACATCAACCACAACTGCTCCAGGTTTTACCATGTCGGCAGTTACAAACTCAGCCTTACCAAGGGCTACAATTAGTATATCGGCCTGGAGCGTATATTCCTTGATATTGGGCGTTCGGCTATGGCAAATGGTTACTGTGCAATCGCCGGGGTAACTTTTCTGCGAAAGCAGGTTTGCAATGGGACGGCCAACAATGTTGCTACGGCCTATAACCACGCAGTGTTTCCCCTCTGTTGGGATTTTGTAGCGACGTAGCAGTTCAACAATCCCATCGGGTGTAGCTGAAATATAGGCAGGCAGGCCAATGTTCATCCTCCCAACGTTCACAGGGTGAAATCCATCTACATCCTTTTTGGGGTCAATTGCTTCAATAACCTTTTGCTCGTCGATATGCTTTGGTAAAGGCATTTGAACGATGAAACCATCAACATCGGGGTCGTTATTCAGTTTCCTGATCTCGTCCAAAAGTTGAGCCTCAGTTATGGAATCCTCAAAACGGAGAACTTGCGACTTGAAACCCACCTGAGCACATGCTTTCTCTTTATGGCCAACGTAGGTTTCGCTTGCGCCGTCGTGTCCTACAAGAATGGCAACCAGGTGTGGGATTTTGCCCCCTTTGTGTTTAATAGCCTCTACTTCAGCTGCAATCTCAGCTTTTATCTCATCGGCTATTCTTTTTCCGTCGAGTAGTTCCATGGGTTTTCGAGTTAATATTAAACTGAATTTTTACTTGAAGTTGGAATCCGAAATCCAAATACCAAATACCAAATACCAAACACTAAACACAAAACACTAAACACAAAACACTAAACACAATAACCTATCTCCTATGCGGTTGGTTCATCATTCTTGCCAAATTTTTTGCACCACCGCCCGATACCATTTTCATTAGCTTACGCATATCCTCAAATTGTTTCAGCAATCGGTTAACCTCAACGATTGATGTTCCGCTACCCTCCGCTATGCGCTTACGGCGACTGCCATTCATCAGCGATGGGTTTTCGCGTTCTTCAGGGGTCATCGATTTGATGATGGCTTCGATGTTTTTAAAAGCATCATCATCAATATCAATATCCTTTAAGGCCTTGCCAACCCCGGGAATCATACCGGCAAGGTCTTTAAGGTTACCCATTTTTTTAATCTGGTTAATCTGTTCAAGAAAATCGTTAAAGTTGAACTGATCCTTAAGTATCTTTTTGTGGAGGATTTTAGCCTGTTCGGCATCGTATTGTTCTTGCGCTTTCTCAACCAGCGAAACAATATCGCCCATTCCAAGGATACGATCGGCCATTCGATCGGGGTGGAAGATATCGAGAGCATCAAGTTTTTCGCCGGTGCTAACGAATTTAATGGGTTTGTCAACAACGGCACGTATGGAGAGGGCTGCACCGCCACGGGTATCACCATCGAGCTTGGTGAGCACAACGCCGTCAAAGTTGAGCCTATCGTTAAATTCCTTTGCGGTGTTTACCGCATCCTGGCCGGTCATGGAGTCGACTACGAAAAGGATTTCATTGGGTGAAACAGCCTTTTTGATGGCTTCAACCTCTTTCATCATCTCCTCGTCGATAGCCAAACGCCCAGCAGTATCAATTATTACAACGTTCTGATTGTTGTTCTTTGCCACCCTGACAGCTTCCCTGGCAATTCCAATAGGATCGTTGCTGCCGGGTATGGTAAATACTGGAACATTAATTTGTTGACCTAAAACCTTAAGCTGTTCAATAGCAGCGGGTCGGTAAACGTCGCCTGCAACCAGCAGAGGGCTTTTCCCCTTTTTGTTTTTTAGGTGGTTGGCAAGTTTTGCCGAGAAAGTTGTTTTACCTGAACCCTGTAAACCTGCAATAAGGATAACTGTTGGATTACCTGCAAGGTTAATATCCGTGGCTTGTCCGCCCATAAGGCTAACAAGCTCATCGTGAACAACCTTAACCATCAGTTGTCCAGGCTTAATGGCATTTAGCACATTCATGCCGAGTGCCTTACGCTTTACCTCATCGGTAAATGTTTTGGCAACCTTGTAGTTAACATCGGCCTCAATAAGTGCCTTGCGGATTTCCTTTACGGTTTCGGCAACATTAATCTCGGTGATTTTACCTTCACCTTTTAGTATTTTAAAAGAGCGCTCAAGCCTATCGGTTAAATTCTCAAACATATCGGTATGCTCTTATTTCAAATTATTATGCAAACTTAATAAAAATATGGGTTTATTAATCGAAGGAGAATGATAGAAAGGCGCCAATCTCAAGCGACCAACTGGTCCTATTCCCATTAAACACGGGGTCGGGTGAAACCAAGTAAAAATTTTTTGATGGTACGTAGCTGGCGCCGAAGTTTCCCCCAAGATTAAACCGCCAAATCTGAAAGGTAAGCCTTAGCTTTGCATTAGCAGCAAGGTAAACCGGGTTGGTGAGTTTGTACCCATTGCTAATGGTTTGGTTGGTTGATTTAAAATAACCAATCACCGGTCCAGCATTGAACTCTGCACGGCCGGGAATTATATGGGTAAAAAGTTGTAGTAAGAACTCGCCAAAAGTATCAAATACAAAGGGTTCATTACTTCTACTGGATTTGGTTCGATGAGCAAAGTAGATAGGGAGGGTATAAGCGTATTCGGCTCCGCTAAAATTGTAGTACCGATTTATACCAACTCGAAGGCCGTTTTTTAAATCGTAGAAGTATGCTCCTGTAAATCCAAAGTAAGCCGAGTTGTTCCCATCTATTCCTTCCTTCCCAAACATGCCTGTTATTCCAAACTCAGAGCCAAAATCCTTAGCGGGCTCAAATTCCTGTGCCTTAACGTTAAAAGTTGTAACCAAAATTACAAAGGCAGAAAGACAAAACTTATTTAATTGCATACTAAAAAAATCAACGGATTACATTCTTTCAGGCACATCGATACCAAGTAACCACATGGCCCGTTTGATTATATCGGCTACTTGTTCCGAGAGCGATAACCTAAGCAACCTTATACCTTCGTTAGGTTCTTTAAGAATGGTGAAATCATGGTAGAACTGGTTGTATTCTTTGGCTAGCTCGTAGGTGTAATTGGCAATTAATGAAGGATTATGGTTTTGAGCGGCTGCAAGGACAATCTCAGGAAATTGACTTAAAAGCTGTATAAGTTCAAGTTCCTTTGAATTGCTAATGAAGTCGGGTTGTATTATTCCATTAACCTGATAGCCCGCATGGGTTGCCTTGGCAAGAACTGACTTAATTCGAGCATGGGTGTACTGGATGAATGGGCCTGTATTCCCGTTAAAATCAATGGATTCCTTTGGGTTGAAGGTCATGTTTTTCTTGGGATCTACCTTCAAAATGAAGTACTTAAGCGCAGCAAGGCCTACCATTCTGATAACTTCAGATGCCACTCCGTGGTCAACGTCATCGAGCTTGCCTAACTCCTCTGACATTTGACGTGCAGTTTCAATCATTTCTTCAATCAGATCGTCGGCGTCGACTACTGTGCCCTCGCGCGATTTCATTTTACCTTCAGGAAGCTGAACCATGCCATAGGAAAGGTGGTAAAGAGCATCGCTCCATTCGTATCCCAACTTTTTCATTATCAACTTTAACACCTGAAAGTGATACTCCTGCTCGTTTCCAACAACGTAAATGTGTTCATCAAAGTTGAACTCATTGTATCGTTGAATGGCTGTGCCAATATCCTGTGTGATGTAAACCGACGTTCCATCGCCACGCAAAAGCAATTTCTGGTCCAATCCGTCATTTGTAAGATCAACCCACACTGAACCATCATCCTTCCTGAAGAATATTCCTCGGTTTAACCCATCCATAACCACCGATTTTCCGAGTAGGTATGTCTCGGACTCGTGGTAAACCTTGTCGAATGTAATTCCTAAATCGGCGTAAGTTTTATCAAATCCCTCATAAACCCAGCCATTCATGGTTTTCCATAGGTGAATAACCTCAGGGTCCTTGGCTTCCCAGCGTCGAAGCATTTCCTGTGCCTCCTGAATAATTGGGGCTTTTAGTTTTGCCTCATCCTCGGGCATCCCCTTGGCTTTTAGCTCCTCAACCTGGGCCTTGTACTCCTTATCGAATCTAACATAATAATCGCCCACCAGGTGATCGCCCTTTACTCCAGTTGATTCAGGTGTTTCGCCATTGCCAAACTTTTGCCAGGCAAGCATCGATTTGCAGATATGGATGCCACGATCGTTGACCAGGTTTACTTTAACTACCCGTTTCCCTGATTTTTCCATTATTCGGGAAATTGACATTCCAAGAAGGTTATTCCTGATATGTCCAAGGTGCAAGGGTTTGTTTGTGTTGGGCGATGAGAATTCAATAACTATCGGTTTATCCGATTTGGCCTCACAAAACCCAAAATCGTTGGTTTGAACAATGGTATTCAGTACATTAGCCCAGTACGATTTTGAAAGGGTTATGTTAAGGAAACCTTTGATTACATTGAAACTCTCAATATGTTTATCTAATGCTACAAGTTGTTCGCCAATTTCCTTACAGGTTTCCTCGGGCGATTTACGCGACAATTTAAGCAGCGGAAAGGCGACCATGGTGTAGTCGCCTTCAAATTCCTTTCTTGTTTTTTGTATCTGTATTAAACTATCGGCAATTGGTTGGTTGTATAGTTTTTCAGCTGCCGATTTTACCAATACCTGAATGAACTTCTCTGCTGTCATTTTTCCTTTTGGTTCAGAAATAATTATAGGTTTTTACCGTGACAATTCTTGTACTTTTTACCGCTACCGCATGGGCATGGATCGTTACGTCCTACCTTAACTTCAACTTTTACTGGTTGACGGCTCTGCTCCTGGGTGTTTGCGCCAGGCTGTAAATTATCGGTACGGCTGGTTTGGTACTGGCTCATATCGGTACGTCGGCTTTGACGGGCTTCCTGTACCTGGTTGGGATCGCGAAGCGGAATGAACGCCTTCACAAGAACTGCAACAATATCGCGGTTAAGCTTATCAATCATTGTGCGGAAAAGGTCAAATGCTTCCAGCTTATAGATGAGCAGAGGGTCTTTTTGCTCGTATACGGCATTCTGAACGCTCTGTTTTAGCTCGTCCATTTCACGCAGGTGTTCCTTCCAGTACTCATCGATAGTGAACAGTATGATGTTCTTTGTGAAAGAACGAATTAGTTCCTTACCACCTGTCTCGTAAGCCTTTTTCAGATTTGTAACGGTTTGATAAACCTTTTGACCGTCGGATATTGGTACCACGATATTCTCGTAGATGGCCGATTGTTTTTCGTAAACCTCTTTGATTACCGGGTAGGCCTGTCGTGCAATTTCATGCGCCTTTCGATCGTACGATTCTAGGGCAACCTTGTAAAGCCTTTGGGCTATCTCTGATGGTTTAAGCTCAAGGTACTCGTCTTCGGTTATAGGGACATCGAGTGAAAATTGCTTGATGATCTCTAGCTTGAAATCATCGTACTCGTAATTACCATGGAACTCGTTAACTATTGCCTCGCAAACATCCATGAACATGTTTGAGATATCCACATCGAGCCTTTCGCCAAAGAGTGCGTGGCGGCGACGCTTGTAAATAACCTCGCGCTGAGCGTTCATTACGTCGTCGTACTCCAGCAAACGCTTACGTATTCCAAAGTTGTTCTCCTCAACCTTTTTCTGAGCACGTTCAATGGATTTTGATACCATTGAGTGCTGAATTACATCGCCCTCCTTATGCCCCATGGCATCCATAACCCTTGCGATGCGGTCCGAGCCAAAAAGGCGCATTAAATCATCCTCCAGTGAAACATAGAATTGCGATGTTCCCGGATCGCCCTGGCGTCCCGAACGACCACGCAGCTGACGGTCAACACGCCTCGATTCATGACGCTCAGTACCAATAATAGCCAAACCGCCCGCAGCCCGCGATTCAGGGGTTAGCTTAATGTCAGTACCACGACCTGCCATGTTGGTGGCTATGGTTACCGTTTTGGGTATACCTGCATGTGCCACAATTTCAGCTTCGCGTTGGTGTTGCTTGGCGTTAAGCACATTATGCTGTATCCCTTTAAGTTTTAGCATTCGGCTCAGCAATTCCGACACCTCAACCGAGGTAGTACCAACCAGTACCGGACGGTTTGCATCGCGGAGTCTAACTATTTCATCAATTACTGCATTGTACTTCTCGCGTTTGGTTTTGTAAACCAAATCTTCCATATCCTTACGGATAACCGGTTTGTTTGTGGGGATAACTACAACATCAAGTTTATAGATACTCCAGAACTCACCGGCCTCAGTTTCAGCAGTACCGGTCATACCTGCCAGCTTATGGTACATACGGAAGTAGTTCTGAAGTGTAATTGTGGCAAACGTTTGAGTGGCAGCCTCAACCTTAACGCGCTCCTTGGCCTCAATGGCCTGGTGAAGACCATCGGAATACCTACGCCCCTCGAGGATACGACCTGTTTGCTCGTCAACAATTTTTACCTTGTTATCCATTACAACATACTCCACATCCTTCTCGAACATGGTGTATGCCTTTAGTAGCTGATGAACAGTATGTACGCGCTCCGATTTTACTGCATACTCCCTAAGTAGCTCATCCTTTTTAGTCAGCTTTTCGCCCTGTGTTATCGACATTTTCTCGATTTCGGCGATTTCGCTTCCTATGTCGGGGAGAACGAAAAACTTCGGATCTTCGGCTGAGCTGGTGATGAGGTCAATCCCCTTATCGGTTAGCTCAACAGAGTTTTGCTTTTCGTCAATTACAAAGTATAAATCGTCAGTAATAAGGTGCATGTTACGGTTGTTATCCTGCATGTAAAAGTTTTCAGTCTTAAGCAGGAGTGCCTTATTACCTTGTTCGCTTAGGAATTTGATAAGGGGTTTGTATTTTGGCCAACCCTTGTGCGCGCGGAGTAGTAGTTTTCCTCCCTCCTCGGTATTCCCTTCGGATATAAGTTTACGAGCATCGGTTAAAAGTTGGGTAATAAGTGAACGCTGTGCATTAACAAGTTTCTCAACCTTTGGCTTGTACTCCTCAAACATTTGATCCTCGCCTTTTGGAACGGGTCCTGAGATGATTAGCGGGGTTCGGGCATCGTCAATTAAAACCGAGTCAACCTCGTCCACAATGGCATAGTGGTGCTTTCGTTGAACCAGATCATCGGGAGCAATTGCCATGTTATCGCGTAGGTAGTCGAAACCGAACTCGTTGTTTGTTCCATAGGTGATATCGCAGTTGTAGGCCTTACGGCGAGCCTCAGAGTTAGGTTGATGCTTATCGATACAGTCCACTGAAAGGCCGTGGAACTCATATATTGGTCCCATCCACTCAGAGTCGCGGCGAGCAAGATAATCGTTTACGGTAACCACATGTACACCTTTGCCGGCAAGGGCATTCAGGAACACTGGTAGTGTGGCAACCAGCGTTTTACCTTCACCTGTTGCCATTTCGGCAATTTTCCCCTGATGCAGTACAACGCCACCAATGAGCTGTACGTCGTAGTGTACCATATCCCACACAATTTCATTACCTCCTGCCATCCAGCGGTTTTTGTAAATGGCCTTATCGCCTAGTATGGTAACAAAATCC
The DNA here is from genome assembly GCF_041102575.1 of Tenuifilum sp. 4138str. NCBI lineage: Bacteria > Pseudomonadati > Bacteroidota > Bacteroidia > Bacteroidales > Tenuifilaceae > Tenuifilum > Tenuifilum osseticum. Next base: position 353,227 of record NZ_JBGCUE010000001.1, read on the forward strand.
TTTCGGGCGGCAAGGTCACGGTCGAACTGTGTAGCTGTTACCTCAATGGTTTCGTTCTCCTTGAACCTACGTGCGGTTTCCTTAACAATGGAAAAGGCATCGGGAAGTACCTGGTTAAGCACCTCCTCAATTTTATCGTCAATCTGCTTTGTTAATCGCTCAACTTCCTTGTAAACCCTTTCTTTTTCTTCATAGTCAATCTCTTCCGACTCCATCTGGGCTTTAAGCTGCTCCACTTTAGCCTCATCCTCAGCTATATAATCGCGCACTACCTTGCGTAGCCTTTCAGTCTCTTCCCTTAGCTGATCGTTTGTTAAGGTGGTATATCGGGGGTAAGCCTCCCTGATTTTGTTTACTATAGGCATCAGCTCGCGTAAATCGCGATCCGATTTGGTTCCAAAAAATTTGGTTAGAAAATTACTTAAGCCCATTTTGTAAAAATTTAAGATTTTTTGAAGCTTACAAATTTACTTGAATTTTTTGGATAACGAAAGGATACTACCTAATAAGAGTTTAATTCTGTTAATACGTAATTCAATGTTGTTTAGTTAAGGTTATTTGTTATGTTGTTCGCAAGCGAAACATCACGTTGTCGTGCTGAGACCAGATTTATAGGGATAGACTTCGCCGAAGCTTTTCATTGCTCATTTTTCTTCAATCCTTTGAAGAGATCCCTCGACTTTGCTCGGGATGACAAAAACCCTATTTTTCTTTCTACTCCTTTGTCATGCTGAACTAGCCGAAGCATCGCTTTACCTTTAATCCTTGTCGTTTTTTTGTAAACCGCTCTTTGCAATGCTTCTCCTTTGCGATGCAAAGCCTAATCCTTGTTCTTTGGAAAATGTAATGCGTGCATCGCTATTCTTGTAGGGGTAGCATTTTGGTTACAAATATTACGCCCCTACGGGGCTGGAAGCGGTCTTCGTTGCTCGTTGCTCGTTGTTCGCGGAATCGACCTCACCCCCGCCCCTCTCCTGACAGGAGAGGGGTGCACCGTTAAAGTCTCCCCTCTCAGGGGAGATTTAGAGGGGTCATCTAGGTTGAATATAGGATACGACCTCACCCTAACCCTTTCCCCTGAGAGGGAATGGAGCGGAAGAAGCAGGCTATGGTATAAAAGCCTGACCCGGCAATGGGTCGGGGGTGGAACGTGGCGGTGGGTTTAGTAAGCGATACCACATGAGTCACGCCAAAGGCGTGGCGAATAGTATCGCGTGGCAGTTCCACCCGCGGGGTACCCATCGGATCGGGCTTTTCAGCCTTGATTTTCTTTGGTTCTTTCTTGTATCAAGACAAGAAAGAACGTGTAAATAGCTCATTGCCATGCTTCACCGTTGCGATGCAAAGCTTCACCCTTGCTCTTTGGAAAATGTATTTCGTGCATCGCAATACATGGGGAGTAGGTGTGGAGTTACAAATATTACGCCCCTACGGGGCTTGAAGTGTTATTCGTTGTTCGTGAATCGTTGTTAGTGAATCTACTGTCTAGTTGAGCTAAGCGAAACGTCTCATGGGGGCGATTAGAGATCCTTCGCTGCGCTCAGGATGACAGGCATGAATATTTTTGTTAACTAAACGACATTGATACGTAATTTTTAAATGCCTAATATTAAAGCATGTATTTTTATAGGATTGGTAGGTTTCCCAATTAATATTTTGTATACTCTTTTAATAGATAAATCTTTAGCAATTAAAAAACGGGGCTAATTAGCCCCGTTTCTATTTGGCGATATTTTTTATTCTGCCTTTTTGGTGTCGTCTACAAAAGTGCGTTGTTTAAGCTCACGGTCGAGCATGAAAAGTCCATTGCCGTTGCCGTTGATTAGCTTTAGCGTATCAATTAATTCCTGGGCATTGGCTTCCTCTTCAACCTGTTCATCTACAAACCATTGCAGCATTCCTTTTGCAGCATGGTCTTTTTCCTCAATGGCAATATCCATAAGGTTATTGATTAAGCGGGTAACCTCCTTTTCATGCTTTAGTGTCTCCTCAAAGGCGTGTAGAGGGGAATCCCATTTGGTTGGAACCTCCTTAATGGGCTTGAGTTCAGGCTTACTACCGCGCTCAATTAGGTAGTCGAAAAATTTCATGGCATGGGTTAGCTCCTCCTGCCACTGTACTTTAAACCAATTGGCAAAGCCATTGAATCCCTGCGCTCCAAAGTGAGCTGACATGGACAGGTAAAGGTATGCCGACCAAATCTCGGCATTTATTTGCTCATTGATAGCTTGTTCTAAACGTTTATTCATAGCTTTAGTTTTTTAGGTTTCATTTCAAAAATAGTTAATTGCTACTTAAATAACAATTAATCGAGGTCAAGGTTCAATTGCTGTTTTAAACGGATTAGTGCTGGATTACGTTCTGCCATAAAGCGGAACTTATCTTCGGGAGTGTAGAGCCTTGGTTTTCCGTTATCCTCAATTTTTTCTACAATTTCCTCAGCTATTTCAATGTTTAGGATTCCAAAACTTTTCTTGATGTAGGTGAGCAAATCTTTTTTTATCTCGCTAAAAAGTTCAATCTGAATTTGACCCTCAAACTGAATAATGATTTTGTTATTTTCCTTTAAAATTGGCTTATACACCTGCATTAAGCTAAAATGTGCGGGTTTAACTTTCTGAATTTGCTCAGCAAAGCTTGTCCAAGCCTGAAGTACTTGTTCGTGTGAAATTCTTTTAATTTCAACACTTGCAATCCCTTGGTTTTCAGTTTGGATTTCCTCTACCTTGGGTTCATCATTATTTTTAATATCAGCATTATTCGGCGCTCCGCTTAATGCACCTTTGATTGATGTGGTGCGGACAGGTGTTTTAGGGGTTGTTGGTATTGCTTTTGGCGTAGCTGTTGGTTTTACGGTAGATGATATAGGCTGACTGTACTCAACGGGATCGGCGTCCTCTACCTGGCTGTCGTCAGATTTTTTTTTTTTGATTAAGCCCACAAAGCCTAATAAGCATCAGCTCAACATGAAGCCTTTGGTTGGGGCTTTGCCTAAAGGCGACATCAAACTGGTTGGTGACCTGAAGCGCTTCAATTAAGAAACCTGGCGGGCAGGTTGCTGCCATCTCCTTATACTTTTGGGCAATAGCCGCTCCAACCTCGAGTAAGGGAATTGTTTTTGGATCGTGGCAAACAAGCACATTCCTTAGATGCATGCTTAGCCCAGTTACAAACTGTTGGGCATCGAAACCCTTTGAGAGAAGTTCATCGAATATCTGCAATGAGTCAGCATAATCGCCCTTAAGGAAATTCTCGGTTAAACGGAAGTAATACTGGTAGTCGAGAACATTCAGATTTTCAATTACCTTTTGGTAGGTAATATGGTTCTCGCTAAAACTCACTACCTGGTCAAAGATTGAAAGGGCATCGCGCATGGCCCCGTCGGCCTTTTGGGCAATTATGTTCAAGGCTTCCACCTCGTATTCAACACCCTCTGTTTTAGCGATATACTCAAGGTAGTTTACGGTGTCCTCAACGCGGATACGGTTAAAATCGAATATCTGGCAACGCGATAGAATGGTAGGGAGGATTTTGTGTTTTTCGGTGGTTGCCATAATAAATATGGCATGGGCTGGCGGTTCCTCAAGTGTTTTAAGGAAAGCATTAAATGCGCTTTGCGAGAGCATGTGCACCTCATCGATAATGTATACGCTATACTTACCAATTTGGGGCGGTATGCGAACCTGCTCAATTAATTTTCGGATATCCTCAACGGAGTTGTTCGATGCTGCATCGAGCTCATGGATATTGTAGGAGCGGTTGGTGTTAAACGATTTGCAGCTTTCGCACTCATTACAGGCTTCCAGCTCAGGGGAAAGGTTTTGGCAGTTTATGGTTTTGGCAAAAATTCGGGCACATGTTGTTTTACCTACCCCTCGTGGTCCGCAGAACAAGTAGGCTTGGGCTAACTGCTTACGCTGTATGGCGTTTTTTAGGGTAGTAGTAATTGATGCCTGTCCAACCACGCTTTTAAACGTCGCTGGGCGATACTTTCGTGCCGATACAATGAAATTCTCCATTCCACCAAAATTTCAAAAACAAAAATAGAAAAATACTTAAACTAACAGTGGAGTAATAACTGTTAAATAGTATAATTTACAGAATGTGAGGGTAATAAGTTATTAACAGTTTTTTTTAATTACTAAAACCCCGCTATGGTGAAACGAGATGCTCATTATGATTTAAAGCTAGCTTTCTGATTTCTTGAATCTTACAGCAAGCATAAACAGTACCACAGTGTTAAACGGGGTAACACAAAGTTACACAGTGTAAGGTTTTATATCCCGTTGCAGCACAATCAACTTTCAATCATCAACTTAGCTTGTCATCCTGATCGTAGCGAAGGATCTCAAACCCGACAGAAGGGCAAAAGAGCAAATGGATGCTTCGACTTGGCTCAGTATGACAATAGTTTCACGAACAACGAGCAACTATACACGAACAACTTAATTTGTAATAAACCTGAGCGCAGCGAAAGTTCTTTTGAATAGTGTGCAGTGCACAGTGTGCAGTTTACAGGGAAGATGGAGAGTATTGTTTGGTTTTCAGTGTTTAGTGAAATGCTTTTTTTCACTATCAACTATCAACCATCAACCATCAACTATCAACTATCAACTAATCCTTTATCCTTTATCCTTATCACCGCTATCTCCGGTCTATTCCCAAGCCTTACCCTTGGGCCCCAGGTTCCATAGCCGGGCGATACATATATGTGTGTATTGCCAATCTTTTTATATCCCATGCTAACCTCATATACCGCTTGGGTAATGTAGTTTAAAGGCCACATCTGTCCGTGATGGGTGTGACCCGAAAGCTGCAAGTCAGCTCCGGATTCAACGGATTCGTTTAGATTGAATGGCTGATGGTCGAGCACTACTGTAAACTTACTCTGGTCGATATCTTTTGCTAATTCCGATAAGGTTTTACGGCTTTGCCCCAAGGCAAAATTGCTTTGCCGGTCGTACCGCCCTACAATGTTGATGTTGGCAACTTCAGCAACCGTGTCGTTCAAAACGTTTACACCATGTTTTTGAAGATACTCAATTTTTGCCCGATGGTTACTAAAGAACTCATGGTTTCCGGTTACTGCAAAAACGCCGTATTTTGCATTAATACGCTCAAATTGCTCTCCCATTTGACCATTAACCACCGGGGCAATGTCCTCATCAAAAATATCACCTACAAATAAGACAATATCAGGCTTTTGTGAGTTGATTTTGTCCACAAGCTTCGTTAATTCGTTTTTCCCAATTATTGTTCCTAGGTGAATATCGGAAACCATTGCTATGGTTAAGCCTCCACCTGGAATAGGTTTACTTGATTCAATTTTTAGCTGGTTTATCTTGGGGTTGATAGCGTATATATAGCCAGCAAGAATGACTGTAAGCGTTGCAAAGTATAGCATTCCAACTACCATTCTATGTGTTTCGAGGGAACTTTTAATATCTATTTTTAATAACCAATTTATAAGAGGCGATGCTAATTGAAAAAGCAGGAAAAAAAGTGTAAGGTAAAGCATAAAGGCTAACCAAATTGAGCCAACCTTTACAAGAAGTGTTGGAATTTGTCCACCTAATATAGCTTCAAGTATTCTACCAAAAGGGTAGGCTAGAACAATAAACCAAAATACAAACTTTAACCAAGTTCCAATTGAAGCCAAACTGAATACCGGTCGGGTTTGGTAAAATAGGAATAAATTAACAAGCGCGTAAACGCTTAGAACAATTGATAGAAAAATGGCTATTTGAGGAATTTTCATGTTTTTCATTTTTTTCAATTAACAAAATTAGCATTTGAAAGTTCATGGTAAAAAAAATCCCGGTAAAACCGGGATTAAAACAAGTATGTTGGATAATCTAAGTCAATTTTACGTCTACTGCATTCAGCCCTTTTCTACCTTGTTCAAGGTTGAAAGTAACCTCATCGTTTTCTGAAATTTGATCTTTTAATCCAGTGGCGTGTACAAAATACTCTTCACCTGTTTCTGAATCTTTAATAAAACCAAAGCCTTTTGATTCATTAAAAAATTTTACTGTTCCTTTGTTCATTTGTTGTGATTTATTAATTCGGGTGCAAGTAACGCATAATATTTGGATTTAGCACCATTAATTTAGATTTATTTTAAATATATTTCTTATATAATTGTATATCAAATAAATAACATTTGTTTAATTGTGTTAAATGTTTCAAAGATATTTCGATACGGCGAAATAATAGTTCCATCGATGCTTAGTGCATATTCCTTTTCACTTTAACTTTTTGGGTTTATCACCCATAATGAATGTTATTTCACCACCACTTGCTATATCGTTATGGTTTAAAAAGTAACTACTGTAAGGTTTGCCATTAAGCAACACCTTCTGAACATAAACATTGTTTTTAGCTTGATTTTGGGTTGAAATTATAAGTGTTTTTCCGTTTTCCAGTTTAATTGTGGCTTTGGTAACCAATGGGCTGCCAATAGCATAGTTTGGCGATGCAGGTGCTACAGGATAGAAACCAAGGGCGCTAAAAATGTACCAGGCACTCATCTGTCCGCAATCATCATTTCCGCTTAATCCGTCAGGTTTAGGTTGGTACATTAGGTTGCAAATGGTTCTAACCCAATACTGCGTTTTCCAAGGGTTATCAGTCCAGTTGTAGAGATATGGAACATGGTGCGACGGTTCATTCCCATGAACGTAATTACCTATCAACCCATCGCGGGTTATGTCTTCGGTTTCGGAAAAGTATTCATCCGGAAGATGCATGGTAAAGAGAGTGTCAAGATACGTTCGGAGTTGCTTTTTCCCACCAAGCATGCTTACCAAAGCATCGGGGTTATGGGGTACATAAAGGCTATAGTTCCATGAGTTACCCTCAATAAACCCTTGTCCATGTGTGCTAAGCACATTAAAACTAGTTTTGAAACTCCCGTTTGATAAACGAGGACGCATAAACCCAATGGACTTATCGAATACGTTTTGAAAATTGTTTGAACGACTTATGAACTCGTTGTAAATATCCTCTCTATTCAGTTTTTTAGCAAGTTGTGCAATGCACCAATCGTCGTAAGCGTATTCAAGGGTTTTGGAAACAGAACTCCCCGATATATCCTCAGGAACATAACCAAGTTCTCTGTAATAGCCTAACCCATCGTACCAGTTGTTTTTAGCGCTTTGAACGCAAGCCATAAGCGCATAGGGTAAATCAAAGCCATCGTTGCCTTTAACGGCTGCGTCGGCAATCACTGATACGGCATGGTATCCAATCATGCACCAGTTCTCATTTGCGTAGTGCGACCATATAGGGAGCATGCCATGGACGCTTTGACTGTAATGAGCCAACATCGATTTTACCATATCGACATTTCGTTTTGGCTGTATAATATTAAAAAGCGGATGCAAAGCTCTATATGTGTCCCAGAGCGAGAAGGTAGTGTAGTTATCAAAATTGGTTGCTGTGTAAATGTTTTGGTCAAGCCCTCGATATTTCCTATCTGTATCCATGTAAATGGTTGGACTTAGAAAGGCATGGTACATCGATGTGTAAAAGTTTACCTTGTCACTATCAGTAAGGGTTTCGACTTCAATTTTACCTAGCTCATCATTCCATTGCTCTTGACCCTTATTTTTGATGGCATCAAAATCCCAGCCTGGAGCTTCGGCATTTAGATTTTCAACTGCTCCGCTGGTACTCACGGGCGATAATGCAACTTTTAGCAATATTTGTTCATGGTTTGCAGTTGAAAAGTCGAAGTGGCAACGAATTTCACGCCCAGCATTTTCAGGGAAATTGGTGTTTTGATTGAATTTTCGCCAAAAACCTTTATAAATCAACTTATCGCCATTGATTATGCCATAGGTTTTAAATGGCTTTGAAAAGGTAATGGCAAAGTATACAGTACGGGTGCGTGCCCATCCTGATGTTTGTCGGTACCCGGTTATAAGGGTATCGTTTTCAACCCGAATGAATGTCCAAACGTTTTTTTCGGGATAATTATAAATGCCATGAACAAGGTCAATGATTATGTGCGCTGAGTCGGTTTCAGGGAATGTGTAACGATGTAGCCCAACCCTTGTGGTGGTAGTTAGCTCTGCAAGAATGTTATAATCTAAGAGTTTGACCCTGTAGTAGTTTGGTTCGGCAAACTCATTGGAATGAGAAAATTTGGAGCGATACCCTGTATTTGTATTGGAAGCAGTTCCGGGGTTTAAGTAAAGCTTGCCAACGGTTGGCATCACAAGAATATCACCAAGGTCGGAATGCCCTGTTCCGCTAAAATGGGTATGGCTAAAGCCAACTATGGTACTGTCCCCGTACTGATAACCAGCGCAATACTTGTAAACATCGGGATTGTACTTGCCATTGGAAGAGTAGGGGATAGTATCGGTATCGGGACTAAGTTGCACTGCCCCAAACGGAACGGTTGCGCCAGGGAAAGTATGCCCCATTCGCTCAGTTCCAATGAATGGGTTTACCCATTTGATATAATTCTTAGGTTGTGCAAAAATTGCACAAGTTGAAAAAAGTAAGGTAATTGTTAGTGTAGTGCAATACTTTCCCATTTTCTAACCAGCTAAAATTTCAGTTAAAATAAATATTTCATTTATTCATTGGGTCATACCCCATAGTTTTTCCTTTTTGGGTTTGAGGCAAACCGTTCATCCACATAGGCATTGGTGCATCCTTCAAGTAGTAGTCAAAGAATTGTTGCATGCGAATTGACCAGTCAACCCTGTTGGGATAACGGGTAAGGTTATGATCATCGTTGTTATAGTTGATTAACCAAACCGGTTTGCCCAGCCTACGGAGAGCAAGGAAAAGTTCAATACCCTGATACCATGGAACGGCACCATCGGCATCGTCGTGTCTAATAAGTAATGGCGTATTAACCCTGGGAGCGTAAAAGAGGGGGCTGTTCTCAATAAAATGTAAGGGTTTATCCCAAAGGGTTCCTCCTATCCGGCTTTGGGTGTGCTCATACTGAAACATGCGGGCCATACCCGATCCCCAGCGGATTCCTCCATACGCACTTGTCATATTTGATACAGGCGCCCCAGCCGAGGCTGCTTTAAACAGGTTGGTTTGAGTGATAAGGTAAGCCACCTGGTATCCACCCCAGCTTTGACCTTGCACACCTATTCTGTCCTTATCAACAAATCCTTCCTTTATTAACGACATGGTTCCGCTTATAACAGCATCGTAGGCGCTCCGTCCCGGATACCCTATTTGATACTTAATGTTGGGCATAAAAACAATGTAACCATTGCTAACAAACATGGAAGGCGATATTACGGAACGGCTTGGCTTGGGATCGTAGAAGTTGAAAAGGTTTTCGGTATGGGTTTCGTAAAAGTAAACCATCATTGGGTATTTACGGTTCGGGTCAAAATCGTCGGGGAGGTAAAGCAACCCTTCAACTGAATCGCGGTTAAAGTCAATCCACTTATACAGCTTAACTGTACCCAACCTGAAGCTATTGAGTGCAGGGTTAGCATTTGAAATTTTTGTCTGAGCCAAAAAGTTCATGCTGCCAATCCATAAATCGCGATACTCGTTAAATGATTCCCTTTGCCAGATCAAAGCATTGCTGTTTTTTGCCTTTGATACGAATCTGTACTTATGGTTGGTTAGGAATTTTTGGTCAACCCCAGTTTGACTATTTACTTGTATTAAGCCAAACCCAGCTTGTTTTGTGGAGTTATTAAAGATTTCAACCAGTTCATAGTTGCTATAGCTCAGATAGTCATCATCGTTTGTTTGAACTATTCTGTAAGTGTTTTTCAGAGTTCTACCCGAACTGTTTGTAATACATGTTGGTTTCACCTTCCCGGTTGGGTCTAAAGCCCAAATGTCATACTTGTCGTAAACCAAAAAATATTTATCATTTTCAACCCAACCTGCATATCCATATGGTCGGGGTATTTGAGGTATGTCGTTTTGTTCATCGTAAAAGTTAGCGGGTAAACCCTTGGTTTGGCTTATGGTTTTACCCTCTTTCTTGCTCCAGGTATACCATGAGCTATCGGCAGGGTTGTAGTATGCAACGTACTTTCCCGATGGCGATAGTTGAGGCTGAAATGGTAAACCTTTTAGTAAAAGCTCATATTTCCCCGTATTGATATCAACCAGGTAGTAGTCCGATTTTAGAGGGCTTTCCCATGTCATGGCATATAAATAGGGTTTGTTGCACGATACAAGCGCATATGGTGCATCGCCTTTTAAGGAGATCTTTACCCTTTCAATTGAATCGTTTGTAAGCTGTAGCATTCTTTTTTCACTAATGTGGTATACGGCCATGAACGATTTTTTATCGGTCTCTTTCAGCCTAACTTTTTGCTGGGTTTGCAAAAGGGTATCGTTCCAGCTCCAAATGTCAAACTCTGCCTTTTCATCGTCAAGGAGGGTGTCTTTTCCCTCCTTATCGGGAATGGGCTTTGTTCCAAAAAACAATCTTTTTCCGTTGGCCGAGAAATAGGGTTCAAAGTGCTGACTAACCATCCAGCCTTTAGGCATACCGTTTGTGGCTTTATCTACTGCAAGCTGAACTTTTCGGTTTTTTGATTCCCAGTAGTATAGTGCGTATTCTTTTACTTTTCCGGTATCGCTTGTAAATACAAAGGCTAGTTGATAACCCTTGTCGTCAAAGTTAACCTGTGCAATCTCTCCATTCAATTTGAAAATCTCTGAGGTAGAGTGGTTTTTTGTGTCGAAAATATACAACGATGAAAGTTTTATGGAGTCGCCCACCAATTTGCTGTATGCAACAAATTGTCCGTTTTTGCTTATGGTGTACTGATTAACGCTATCGATACTAAGGGAAAAATCATTTATAGGGTTAAGTATGGTTAGGGTGCCCACCGTACTACTTTTTTTGGTTGAGCTTTTCTTTTTCGACTCTTTTTTTGTTGAATCGCTTTCCTCTTTATTTTTGGCTAGTTCAGTCAGTAATGCTATATAATTTCCCTCATCTTCAGGAATCCTATACGATTTTGCATTTGGAAAGGAGTAGCCAATTGAATTTGCAAACACATATACCTTGATGGAATCCTTTGGCAGCTCATCAGCTTTCTTTTTTGCCAGCTTGGCTTGGCGGGTCACTTCAAATTTAGGTTTGACCTGAAAAGCTATAAAGTTGCTGTTGGGTGAGAATTTCGCATTATACCCTCTTGGGAACTGAAGATTGCCTCTTGTGCTATCGATATAAACCCATAGCACTCCATCGCCTTTTTGGGGGTTGACCTCGTAGCTTACGAGTATTCCATTGTTGGAAATACTTGGTTTTAAAATATCGTTCCAGCTGTCATACACTTCATGGCCTAGAAATTTTTTGGAACTGTTTTGTGCAAAAAGATTGACTGTTAGTAGCAAAACCGGAAATAAGGCTGTGAGCTTCATAGCTATTATGTTTTTGTTTGGTTTACTTTTTGATTCATGGAAACTATTAAGGTTTAAGATGATTATTTTGTACATGCGAGTCTTCAGACGCGAGCGATGGATGTATAAAAAATTTTGGTGAATGTGGGTAAAGGAATTATTACTACATTTACCGAAGGCTACCGGTCGGAGCGGCGTATGCCGCACGCGTTTAAAAACGAGCGGGAGCGAGGGTAATAAAGTGTAAGAAGTATTTGTCCCGGACTACAAGTCCGCGCCAGCAATGGCGAGTGAAATGTTAATGTTACCGCACGGATTGGCTTTGCCGAACTCCCTTTGGTCGGTTGCAAATCCGCGCGAGCGGGGGGGTACAGGATGTAGCAGGACACTTCTGCTTAATACCATGCTATTCGTATTTTTGTTTGTTATAAGGTTTTTTGCCTTTGGCAATGGCGTTATAAACGCCGGAATTACAAACGCACGCATCGCAGATGCGCGCGAGCGGGGGCTTATAAATGATTTAGGTAATGAGAAGCTGGGTGAATTTGCAAATTTACAATGGGTATTCAAAAAGACCGACGGGATAACTGACGATGTACTGAAAGATAAAGTAATTGGGGCGTTGGAAAGTAAAGCTGGCAAAGAAGCTCTCAAACAAGTGCCTTTACAAAAGGTTATAGAATTTACGAAGTTAAAAAACTTGAGCGAAGTTTCAAAAGTTCAAGCATTAATCAATCATTTTAAAGATGTTAATAATTTTAAGACCGTATTTAAAGTTGTAGAACAATGACAAACAAACTTATAGCCACAATAAAAAATATACAGCACTACTACGAAATAGACAGTTCTTATTTGCTGTATATTGATAAAAAAGATAATTTGAGATGTATTTCAAAGGATAATTTTAAAGAAATATGGTACTTTGAAAACTGTTATAACTTCTTTATTAATAAGGAATATGTTGTTTGTGGGATGGTTGGGAATGAAAAAACAACTATACTAAACCTGAATGATGGCACAAAGGTTAAAGAATTCGATTTCGACTTAAATATAAAAGGTAAAAGAACTGAATTATATTACTATGGGTCAACATACAGAAACAATGAACCTGTAATCCTGAAATTTGATTTAAGTAAAAATGAATTAGCGGGAATTTTCCCTTCATTGTTTGGAATAGGAACACTATTGAATGATATTCACTATCTTACGGATAAAAAAGGGAAAATACTTTTTAAGAAGAATATCGAAAACGACACCACCCTTTGGCAGTTCGACATTTCCCAGTTTGGCACATATAAAGACAAAAAAATCTTTACAGATAAAGAGCCGGAAGTTCGCCAGCGGGAAATAAACCGGGTTTATTACCACAACAATAAAATAATAGTAACCCTTTCGAGGGCAATTATAGCATTAAACCCGGTTAACGGGGAGTTAATCTGGAAAATTGATTTTGATAATTACGACCCTGTAACCCTTTTGTTTGACGGGAATATTGCTTATTCAGGGAGACTGATATACTTTGCTATTATTGACATAGAAAAAGGTATAAAACTTTTTGAAAAGGATTTTGACCCCTCTTACCGTTTTGAAATCGAAGGATTTAAATTGAGCCAAATTAGGTACATCGGCCTAACCCTTCATGAAAACCACCTTTGGTTCACCCATGAGGATAAAGGGCATCAGTTTTTATTGAAAGCCGACCCACGAAATGGTAATATTGTGGACGGTATGCTGCTAGAAACGAAGCTTCCGACCCATCCGCCTCAATTTGATGAAAACAGAATGTATATATTAGACCAGGAAGGGAATTTGTATGTATATGAAACAATTGAAAATGAACAATATAATTAAAATTAAAAGTACAGGATGTAGCAGGACACTTTTGCTTAATACCATGCTATTCGTATTTTTGTTTGTTGTAAGGGTTTTTGCCTTTGGCAATGGCGTTATAAACGCCGGAATTACAAACGCACGCATTGCAGATGCGCGCGAGCGGGGGCTTATAAATGATTTAGGTAATGAGAAGCTGGGTGAATTAGCAAATTTACAATGGGTATTCAAAAAGACCGACGGGATAACTGACGATGTACTGAAAGATAAGGTAATTGGGGCGTTAAAGAAATATATACCAAAACTTAAAGAAGCTTTGGACTTTAATACGGTTAAAAAATTATTTCCTAGGGATGAATTGATTGATGAAACCAATTATGTAGAAAGGTTAATCAAAAATTTTGAGAAAGCTGAAAAATTTAATAAAGTATTTAAGGTTGTTGAATGATGAATCTAATCCGCAAAATATCAGGCCTACGGCAAATGCCCACTATTATGGGTGAAAGAATATATTTTATTGACCGTAAATCTGAAAGGCTTATTGCTCTTGATAAGAAAACTTTTAATATTGTTTTCCAGCTTGATGATAAAACACCTTCATTATCAATCTTCCAGAATCTAATCCTTTGCTATGGTTTAAATATCTATAACCTTGAAGGAAGTAAAATTTATTCAGGAGATGCCCAATATTCTTATGAAAATGTATAATTTGAAAAGCTGACATTATGGAAACTTGTTGACAATGAAAAAGAAACAGTCTCATACCATGTGTTTGATACTGTCCATATGTCTTTTGTTAAGAAGGATATTGTTTTAGGAGCAGTTCCATTTTTATTTTTAAATAAATATATTTTTACAAGAAAAGCACAAATAATTACTTGTAAGAATATCGAAAACGACTCCACCCTTTGGCAGTTCGACATTTCCCAGTTTGGCACATATAAAGACAAAAAAATCTTTGCAGACAAAGAGCCGGAAGTTCGCCAGCGGGAAATAAACCGGGTTTATTACCACAACAATAAAATAATAGTAACCCTTTCGAGGGCAATTATAGCATTAAACCCGGAAACCAGGCAATTGCTTTGGAAAATAGACATAAAAGAGTTCAACCCGTACGATATTATTTTTAATGGGAGTATTGGATATGTTGGCGATGGTCTGTACTACGTTGTTATTGATATAGAGAATGGCCAAAAAATTTATGAACGGGAATTTGACCACACTTTACGGGTAAATATAGAAGGGTATAGCTTAAGCTACATCTTGTACAATGGGCTGACCCTTTATGACAATTACATTTGGTTTACTTATGGTACCGATGGAAAACGGTTTTTACTGAAAGCCGACCCACGAAATGGTAATATTGTAGATGGTATGTTACTTGAAACGAGGCTTCCGACCCATCCGCCTCAATTTGATGAAAACAGAATGTATATATTAGACCAGGAAGGGAATTTGTATGTATATTAAACAATTGAAAATGAACAATATAATTAAAATTAAAAGTACAGGATGTAGAATGACACTTTTGCTTAATACCATGCTATTCGTATTTTTGTTTGTTGTAAGGGTTTTTGCCTTTGGCAATGGCGTTATAAACGCCCGCTCGCGCGGATTTACCTTCGGTGAGCTCCCTTCGGTCGGTTGTAATCCGTGCGGTTGTATTCGGTAAAGCCCATCCGTGCGGTTATTTTAAAAGGTGTTTTCAATGAGGTGCAGCTCGAATAAGTAATAAAGTGTGTAAGAGGTATTTGTCACGGACTACAAGTCCGCGCCAGCAATGAGTGGCGTATGCCGCATGCGTCAAAAGACGCGCGCGAGCAAGGTCCCGCCCTGAAGTTTCTCCAAAAATTTAAGGCTATCCTTGTTCAGAATAGCCTTTGGTAAATGTGAGTTTTCTGCAAGTGATCCGGGCGGGATTAGTTCGCCTATGGCTCATGATCCCGTCCTGAACTGTTAGATAAAAAGAAAAGGCTATCCTTACTTGGAATAGCCTTCTGTTAATGTGAATTTCAGTAAGTGATCCGGGCGGGATTCGAACCCACGACCCACAGCTTAGAAGGCTGTTGCTCTATCCAACTGAGCTACCGGACCGGCTTCGATATTTCGAAGCGCAAAATTAATCATTACTTTCAAAAAATAAAACACCGTACATCATTTTTACTTGCCCCACTGTTTTTCGCCTCGCTTAAAATCTTCAACCTCACTGTTGCTCACTTTTGAATCGGTGTGTCGGGTTCTGAGTGTTTCAATAACTTTACTGAATTTAAGGTTACGGCTCGATAGCAGAACCAGGGTGTGGTAAATCAAATCGGCGGCTTCGTCGAGCAATCGCTCGTCGGTACCATTTTCGGCCTCAAGCGCAAGCTCAACGGCTTCCTCGCCTACCTTTTTGGCTATGCGTTTGGTGCCTGCAGCTAAAAGTTTGGCTGTGTAGCTTTGGTCGGCACTTGCTTGCTTGCGGTTTTCAATTATATCCTCAAGGTAATCAATAAAGCCTAGGGTGTTCCCATTTGTCTCATTGAAACAGGTATCGTTTCCTGTGTGACACACCGGCCCTTGTGGTGTAACCTTTACCAAAAGCGTATCGCCATCGCAATCGGGAATTATCTCCATTACCTTAAGAAAATTTCCTGAGGTTTCGCCTTTTGTCCATATTTGTCGGCGAGTTCTGCTGTAGAATGTGGCAAGCCCCGTTTTACGTGTAACTTCAAGTGCTTCGCGGTTCATAAACCCAAGCATTAGCACTTTACCTGTGGCTGCATCCTGAATAATTGCAGGAAGCAATCCATTTAGTTTGTCAAAATTTAGTGTAGTCATAGCATCTGTTTTATTAGTATCTAACTTCAATATTTCTGCTTTGTAAATATTTTTTTACCTGTGGAATTGAAAGTATGCCGTAATGGAACACGCCTGCAGCCAAGGCTGCATCGGCCATGCCTGTGGTTAATACTTCTGCAAAATGCTCAGGCAATCCTGCGCCTCCCGATGCAATGACAGGAATACTTATGCTTTGGGAAATTTTTCGGGTGATGTCAACTGCAAACCCTTCCCTTGTTCCATCGGATGTGTGTGAAGTGAGAAGTATTTCACCAGCTCCAAGTATTTCGCAGGTTTTTGCCCATTCAAGGGCTTTTATGCCCGTTCTTTTTGTTCCTGCATGGCTTACAACCTCCCAGCCTTTATCGGTAAGCATAGTATCGATGGCAACAACCACACATTGCCTTCCAAAGGCATAGGCCATTTTGCCAATAAGCTCTGGTTTCTGAATTGCGGCAGTGTTAATGGAAATCTTATCCGCGCCGGCTTTAATAAGCCTTTCAGCTTGATCTACTGAAATTATTCCCCCACCAACAGTGAAAGGAATAGCTATAGCTTTAGCCACATTGCGCACAACTTCAATAAAGGTTTCGCGCCCCTCAAGGGTAGCGGAGATATCCAGCAGCACTAGCTCATCGGCTCCTTCGTTGTAATACTTTTCGGCCAGATATACTGGATCGCCCGCATCGGCAAGGTTTTCAAAATTCACACCTTTAACGGTTCGGCCATTCTTGATGTCGAGGCATGGTATTATTCGTTTTGCAAGCATTGTAGTAGTTCTTTTAGGTTAATCTTGTTCTCGTAGTATGCTTTACCAACAATAGCTCCATTTATGGCCATTTTTTTAAGGTTAATAACATCAGCTACAGAGCTAACTCCTCCGCTAGCCCAAATTGTTACATCGGGGAATTTCTGTCGTAAATCTTCGTAAAGGCTAAAAGCGGGTGCGGTTAATGTACCATCGCGGCTTATGTCAGTAATAGTGAAATGTTCAATTCTCATACTTAATAGGCGATTTAAAAGCTCGTCAACTCTGACCCTTGTTTGATTTTGCCACCCATTAGTTTTAACCATTAAGTGCTCACAATCCACTGCGGCTATAACTTTCTGGGTTGGTATATCGTTCATAAACGATTCATTGGCCTGTAAAAGCATTGAACCGAGGTTAACCTTCCATGCCCCAGCGCTGATAGCAAGGTTTACTGAGTTTAAGTCGCGGAGTCCCCCTCCAAAATCGACTTTTAGGGAGGTGGATTTTACAATTTGTTCCAGAACCCTAAGGTTCTTGGGAGCGCCCTCTTTTGCACCGTCAAGGTCGATAAGGTGTAGGTGTTCCAATCCCATATCGGCAAATACTTTGGCTTGGTCAACGGGATTTAAATCATACTCCTTAACTTTTAAAAAGTCGCCCTGGAATAGCCTAACGCATTTCCCATCAATTATATCGATTGCTGGCACTACTAACATAGCTCTATAAAGTTTTTAAGTACTTGTAATCCTACTTTTCCGCTTTTTTCGGGGTGAAATTGAACTCCCCAAAAATTTTTATGCTGAACTGCTGCAGTAAATTCAATGCCATAGTTACAAGTGGCAATCGTGTACTGGTTTTTAGAAACATAGTAGCTGTGAACAAAGTAGAACCATTCCTCTTGGGGCAATCCACTGAATAACGGATTGCTGCTTAGCGTTACTTTGTTCCAACCCATTTGGGGTATTTTAAGCGATAAATTAAACTTAACAGTATTAAAGCTGCATAACCTCAGGCAAGTGGCATCACCCTCCTCGCTCTTCTCCCCAAGGAGTTGCATACCCAGGCAAATGCCAAGCAACGGAATAGTGGCTTCCTGTAAAGCGGCATCAAGCCCAGTTTCCTTTAACTGTTCCATTGCTCTTTTGGCATGTCCAACCCCGGGAATAATTAGCTTGTCAGCTTTGCTGATATCCAGTGGCGTGACAATTGGAATATTTTTCACACCTAAGCGGTCCAGAGCATTCATTACCGAAGCCTGATTGCCGGCTCCGTATTGAATTATACCTATGGTAATATTCATTTTCATAGTTAAATAATACCTTTTGTGCTGGGAATACTATTACCATCCTTTTTAATTGCCATTCCAAGGCTCCGTGCAAATGCCTTAAAAATTGCTTCCACCTTATGGTGGTCGTTTTCGCCATCAAAATCAATATGCAATGTTACTTGGGCGGAGTAGGCAAGCGAATGGAAAAAGTGCTTAACCATTTCGGTTGGCATTTGTCCAACGAATTCGCGAGAAAAACTGCCCTTGAATACCAAGTATGGCCTACCGCCAAAATCAAGCAACACCATTGCTCTGCTTTCGTCCATGGGTAAGGCAAATCCGTATCGCGAAATACCAGCCTTATCGCCTAGAGCCTTTCGTAACGCCTCGCCAAGAGCAATGCCCACATCCTCAATGGTGTGGTGCTCGTCTACCCGTAAATCGCCATGGCATACAATGTCAATATCTATTCCTGAGTGCTTGACGAACTGCTCAAGCATGTGGTCAAAGAATCCAATGCCTGTATTTACCTTTGCATGGCCTGTTCCATCAAGGTTAATGTTTACAGCGATGTCAGTTTCGTTGGTTTTACGTGAAATTGCAGCAAGCCTTTTAGGCTTTACTAGGTTATAAACTTCTTCCCAGTTCAAAGCAGTAAAACTACCTGGTATGGTTGCATGAGTTCCAAGGCGAATTGCTTGGCATCCAATGTTTCTGGCAAATAACTCATCGGTTTCCCTATCGCCAATAACAATGGAGTTGGCAATGTCAAAATCTGCATTTAGAAGATGTTTAACCAAGCCAATGCCAGGTTTGCGTGTGGGTAAATTCTCGTCAGGGAAGGAACGGTCAATAAGTATCTCATCGAACTGAATACCCTCTGCTTTAAGTGCTCTAAGCATTACCTGGTGTGGGCCTAAAAAACTATCCTCAGGGAAACTGGACGTTCCAAGACCATCCTGATTGGTTACCATTACCAGGTAATAGTCAAATTCCTTGCATATTCGTCCTAGCCATGAAAAAACTCCAGGCATAAAGTCCAGCTTTTCAAAGCTGTCAATTTGGTAATCTGTAGGCTCCTTTATTAAGGTGCCATCGCGATCGATAAAAAGTATTGGTTTCATGGCCTGTACGTGTTAAGGATCTGAATTAACTTGCTATTTTCATAGGGTTTACCCACTGTAATACGTAAACAGTTATTGCACAATGGTTCATGGGTGCGGTTTCGTACCACTATTCCATTGTTCAGCAAATAATTATATACGGAGTTAGCATCGGTGGTCTTTACCAGCAAAAAGTTTGAATCCGAAGGATAAACCATTTTAACACACGACAATTGTTGAAGTCTTAATCTTAAAAGTTCCCTTTCGCTAACTATCTGACTTATCAACGATTTTGTGTTTGAATATTGCTCTATGGCTCTAGATAGAACTGAAAGAGAGGGTACACCAATGTTGTATGGGAACTTAACCTTGTTAAGTGTGGCAATTATTTTGGGGTTTGCAAAAGCAATCCCAATTCGAGCTCCTGCCATAGCCCAGGCCTTTGAAAAGGTTTGCAAAACAACTAGGTTTGGGTATCGGTTTAAGAGGCTAAGAGAAGTTTTTTCAGGGCAGAAATCGATATAGGCTTCATCAACCACAACTATTCCCCTAAATTTTGATAGAATTTGCTCAATTGTTCCAATCGGTTGAGCATTGCCTGTGGGATTGTTCGGACTACATATGAATACAACTTTAGTGCTAGGTGATATACCATTAAAGAATTGTTGGAGGTTGATACTAAAATCGTTGTTCAGAATAAATTCTTTGACCTGCACGTTGTTTACATCAGCGCAAACCGAGTAAATCCCATAGGTTGGTGAAAATATTGCAATGCTATCGGTTAATGGTTCACAAAAGCAACGTATTAATAGGTCAACCGCTTCATCGCTACCATTGCCCAGAAAAATTTGCTCAGGTGAAATTCCCTTGATTTTTGCTATTTTCAGTTTTGCTTCACGCTGCAGTGGGTCGGGGTAGCGGTTTACAGTCAAATCGTCGTTCCAAAGGTTGTAAGGGTTTTCGTTAGCATCGAGCAAAATAGCATTGCCTCCAGTAAACTCATTTCGCGCCGATGAGTAAGGTTTTAGCCTCATAATATTTGGGCGAACCAGTTCTAATGTCTCACTTAGTGTCATCATGGTGTTAACTTTGATTACTTAGTTTTTCCATTCTTAGCTTCACTGCATTGGCGTGGGCTGTCAATCGTTCAGCGTTGGCTAACTCAACTATGCAATTACCAAGTTCCTGAATCCCTTCAGGGGTAATTGACTGGTAAGTAATGGTTTTTGTGAACGAAAGCAGGTTTACGCCACCCCAACTCCTTGCAAATCCGCTTGTAGGAAGTGTATGATTGGTTCCACTTGCGTAATCGCCTGCCGATTCGGGTGTGTAATTCCCCATGAAAACCGAACCCGCATTCTTTATCATTGTCTCATATTTTTCAGGACTTGCAACTGCAAGTATCAGGTGTTCCGGGGCATAGGTGTTGCTTATTTCAATTGCTCGTTCAACTGTTTCCACCTTAATGGCATAGCTGTTTTCAAGCGCTTTTAGCGCTATGTTCATTCTAGGTAGATTTTTAACCTGTTTGTTAATCTCATCTAAAGTTTCGTTAATGATTGAGTTGCAGTTGCTTATTAGCACAACCTGGCTATCGGCCCCATGTTCTGCTTGCGATAGGAGGTCGGCAGCAACAAATTGTGGAATGGCGCTTTCGTCGGCTATTACAAGTAACTCCGATGGCCCGGCAGGTATATCAATAGGAATTCCCATGGCAGAAACCTGCATTTTTGCTTCGGTTACATAGTTATTCCCTGGCCCAAAAATTTTATCAACCCTGGGAATGGTTTCCGTTCCAAATGCCATGGCAGCAATGGCTTGTGCACCACCAACCGTGAATACCTTTGCTCCAACTAAGCTGCAAGCATAAAGAATTATTGGGTTTACTGGCGGAGGAGTGCAAACAATAAGCTCTTTGCATCCGGCTACCTTTGCAGGGACGCCAAGCATAAGCACTGTCGATATTAGTGGGGCTGTTCCACCCGGAACATACAGCCCTACGCGTTCCAGGAGTCGGTAAACAAGTTTGCAACTTACACCAGGCATAGTAGCCACTTCAACGTCGCTTACTTTTTGGGCTGAGTGAAACCTTTCAATGTTCCTTGCGGCTATTTCAATTGCAGCTTTAAGATTTTCCCCAACCTGATTTTGACTACTAGCGATGGTTTGTTCATCAACCTCAAACCTATCGATATCGATACCATCAAACTTTTTGGTTAGCAACCGTAGGGCAGAATCGCCCTGAACCCTGACCTTTTCAATAATTTCCTGAACAGAAACTCTTATCTCAGGGTTATACTCAACCGGTCGCTTAAGTAGCTCGGAGTAGTTAATGTTGGTTTTATCAGTAATTGTAACCATAGCTTTAGCTTTTAAATAACCATTTTTTCTATAGGCACTACAAGTATTCCCTCGGCACCAGCATCTTTCAGCCTACCAATAACTTCCCAAAAATCATCCTCGTTGACTACCGAGTGAAGTGAGCACCACCCCTCGATAGCCAATGGTAAAACGGTTGGGCTTTTCATCCCAGGTATCAGGCTAATGATTTGGTTCAGCTTATCCTTTGGAGCATTTAGTAGTATGTACTTGTTGCGCTGTGCTTTACGAACAGCCTCAATCCGGAACTCAAGCTTTTTAAGGAGTTCGCTCTTTTGCTCATCTAAGTTCTTATTGGCAACAAGAACAGCCTCGCTTTTCATTATAACATCAACCTCTTTGAGGTTGTTGCTAAGCAATGTTCCTCCGCTACTTACAATTTCGAAAATGGCATCGGCCATACCAATTCCAGGCGTTATTTCTACTGAACCGCTAATGGTGTGAATATCAGCATCGATTGCGTTTTGGTTCAGGAATTTTTTAAGGATTTCAGGATACGATGTTGCTATCCGCTTTCCCGATAGCCATTGCCTGCCACTATAGTTTACATCGCGGGGAACAGCAATGGAAAGCCGGCATCTGGAAAAGCCCAGTTCACGGATAACCTCGATATCTTTCCCTTTCTCAAGAACCTCGTTGTATCCAAGAATGCCTATATCGGCAACCCCATCGGCAACGTATTGCGGAATATCGTCATCCCTGAGCAGTAGTACTTCCATTGGGAAACCCTCAGCCAACGCTTTAAGATGATTGTTTCCGTTTGAAATTTTTATTCCGCATCGGTTCAGTAACTCAATGGTTCCTTCGTTTAATCGGCCGCTTTTTTGGATGGCCAGGGTAATTTTTGTGTTCATATCAACTTGTTTTGGTGATTTACTAAAAGCAGAAAGGGTCTGCCTTTTGAATGGCAGACCCTTGAATAAGGTAGTCTCTTTATCGATTTACTATTGGTTATACCAAATGCTCATCTGCCATTCGCCAGAAGTGTGAATGGTGATGATGATGAAGAGTGGTATAACTAGTAGCTATCATTTGCGGTTTGTTGTTCTGCAAATAAAAGTAACTTTTATTAAAAATCCAAATCAGCATGGAAAAATTAATGAAACACAATCGGAATGTAACTTGTAGATAAAATGCGATTCAATGTTGTTTAGTTAAGGTTTTTTGTCATGTTGCGCACAAGCGAAACATCACGCTGTTGTGCTGAGTCCCGATTTATCGGGATAGACTTCGCCGAAGTATCTCATTGCTGATTTTTTTCAATCCTTTGAAGAGATCCCTCGACTTTGCTCGGGATTACAAAAACCCTATCTTCCTTTCTGCTCACTTGTCATGCTGAGCTAGCCGAAGCATCGCTTTACCTTAAACCCTTTAATTCTTGTTGTTTTTTTGGAAACCGCTCTTTGCAGTGCTTTTCTGTTGCGATGCAACGCTTTCCCATTGCTCTTTGGAAAATGTAATGCGTGCATCGCTATGCATGTGGGAATAATCATGGTGTTACAAATATTACGCCCCTACGGGGCTGGAAGCGTTGTTAGTTGTTCGTTGCTTGTTGGTTCATGAAATTGACCTCACCCCCGCCCTTCTCCTGACAGGAGAGGGGTGAAGCAATTAGGAAACCTTATTGCAGGGCTAAAGTCTCCCCTCTCAGGGGAGATATAGAGGGGTCTTCTATGTTGAATGTGGGAAACAACCTCACCCCCAGCCCTATTCCCTGAGAAGGAATGGAGCGGAAGAAGCAAGAAGAGGCATAAAAGCCTGACCCGGCAATGGGTCGGGGGTGGAACGTGGCGATGGGTCTAGAAAGCGATACCACATGAGTCACGCCACAGGCGTGGCGAATAGTATCGCGTGGCAGTTCCACCCGCGGGGTACCCATCGGGTCGGGCTTTTCAGCCTTGATTTTCTTTGGTTCTTTCTTGTATCAAGACAAGAAAGAACGTTTAAATAGCTCTTTGTAATGCTTTCCCTTTGCGATGCAACACTTCAGTGTTGCTCTTTGGAAAAGGTGTTGCGTGCATCGCCTTACATATGGGAGTATTCATAGGGTTACAAATATTACTCCCCTACGGGGCTGGAAGCGGTGTTCGCTGTTCGTGAAACTATTGTCGTGTTGAGCGTAAGCGAAACATCTCATGGGGTCGATTAGAGATTCTTCGCTCCCCGCTAGGGCGGGACAGGCCGCGCAGGATGACAGGCATGTATATTTTTGTAAACTAAACGACATTGAAATGTGATACTAAATCGCTATGCTTTATGCCGTGTTAACATTCTGTTCAAAAACATAACCCTGAGCTGTTGCATAGTTCATATAAACGGAGTAATATTGCAGTGTTATTGGTGCCTAGTGAGGCTTAAAAGGGAACCCGGTGTAAATCCGGGGCTGTCCCCGCAGCTGTAAGCTCATTCAAAGGCCTTTTACTCCCCTGCCACTGTAATGTAATTGCATTATGGGAAGGCTGTAAAAGGTTGAGCAAGCCAGAAGACCTGCCAATTTGCTTTTTTCGTAGCTTTCGGGTGAAAAGCGAAGGATAGAACACAAACTTTTTTCTGTTCTATTTTCACTAAGTCCGAGCGCTGCGAATGATTAAAAACTGTTAATCATTTGTAGCAATGTATTTTAGAGTCGGTGTAATTTTATTCGCTCTTGCCATTTCGGGCATTACTGCTGTCAGAGCACAAATGTGTCTT
Source organism: Tenuifilum sp. 4138str (assembly GCF_041102575.1). Lineage (NCBI taxonomy): Bacteria > Pseudomonadati > Bacteroidota > Bacteroidia > Bacteroidales > Tenuifilaceae > Tenuifilum > Tenuifilum osseticum. The sequence goes on from NZ_JBGCUE010000001.1 coordinate 377,426, forward strand.
GAGGATACAATACGTGTGGAGGAGGTTACTATTTACTCAACTTACCGCCAACTCCATACAATTGGGACAAACACAATAAAAATTGACACTTTAAGGTTGACGAATTTTGAAGGCAAAAGCCTTACCGAGTTACTTCAATCCACTGGGGTAAATATTCGTTCATATGGAGTTGGTGGACTTGCCACAATTGCTGTTAGGGGTGGGGGATCATCGCATACCGCTGTGGTTTGGAACGGAATAAACCTGCAAAGCCCCTTGAATGGAGGAGTAAACCTTTCGCAATTCCCGGTTAGCCTGTTTAGCTCGGTTTCAGTTCAGCATGGTGGCAACGGAACAGTTTATGGCAGTGGTGCAGTATCGGGGATTGTGATTCTTGAAAATGGGGGCCTACTGCTTCAGCCAAACGGAGTAAGGACTGGCTTTATCTATGGAAGCGGAAATACAAGGGGTGCTAATGCTTCAGTAAAGATAGGTAATTCAAAAAGTGCATTATCCTTGAAGTATAGTGGATTGTTTGCTGATAACGATTTTGAATTCATCAATACCTACAAGTTTGGTAACCCACGTGAGCGAATTACCAATGCGCAAGCAGCTCAGCATGGGATATTAACCGATGCTGTATTACGTTTCGGTAATAATGCACTTTGGAACATTTCGGGTTGGTTTACCCATAACGATAAGAATGTCCAAACTTTGATGAGCAGCTCTCAGATTTCCCAGGCAAACCAGCTCGATAATAATTTTGCTGTATCGTCAAACCTGACAGGGGATTTGCCATTTTTTTCTCTCAAACTCAGGAACGCATTCATAAATGGCGATAATCATTTTACCGATCCCGCTGCCGGTATTAGCAGCTTGAACACCTACAAGCAGCTTGTAAACGAGATTGAGCTAAAAAAAACGATGCTTAAGCATCAGGAGTTGGTTGTAGGTTTGGGGTATTCTGTTGATATTGCTTTATCCCAAAGTTACACTGAAAATGCCTTACGGAACCGCATCTCAGCTTACTCCTCACTTGTAAGCCATTTGCTGGGTAGTAGAATTAAACTTGTCCTCTCGCTTCGCGATGAGTTGGTTGATGGTTCGCTTATACCATTGGTTGCTTCAAGTGGACTGGAGTATAAAGCCACAAAAAGTTTGATGCTAAGGGCTTCAGCCGCATCGAGCTACCGTTTGCCAACGCTTAACGACCTTTATTGGTCATCAACCACCTATGCGGTGGGAAACCCCAATTTGGAACCGGAATATGGATGGAATACCGATTTAGGCTTTGATTACACAATTATTCAGAATGCCATAAATCTCAAATTCTCTGGTTCCTATTTTATTAGCAGGTTAAATAGGTGGATAGTTTGGTTACCCGATGCACAGGATAACAATAGGTGGAAACCTAGTAATATTAGAACTAGCAAATCGGAAGGGTTCGAAAGTTTCATAAGTCTTGGAGTCAAGTTGAAGCCAATTTCAATCATGTCCGATTTAAGTTACACTTTAACTAATTCAAAGATATACGACAGCGGGAGCTACAATGGCAAACCCATGATTTACATCCCCAGACATAAAGTTGGAGCATCAATCTCAATTATTTACGGGCAGTTTAATTTTGGGTATAACCATTCCTTCACATCGGAGCGATATACCGATGAGCTAAACACTTTGCCCTTATACAACCTTGGTGATATTTATATGGGGTACTCCTGTAAAGCATGGGGGAGTGCGTTCATGTTTGGGGTAGGTGTTAATAATGTATGGAATGAGCAATACCAGCTCATGCGTAACTATGCCATGCCCCTGCGTAATTACTTTATTCGGTTAAATATCGATTTTCAATCCAAATCAACTAAATAATCAACTTAAAAACTTTTAAAAATGAACAGAAAAATTTTTAACCTAACCATTTTTGCCTTCTTGGCATTTGCATTTTTTTCGTGCGAAAAGGACGACAAAAAGCCCGGGAAGTTTGAAAACGGAGCCATTGTGCTCAACGAAGGGTCATTCATGCAGTCAAATGCTTCGGTGAGCTGGGTTAGCTACCAGTCCGACTCGGTGGTGAATAATGTGTTTGAGAATGTTAATGCTCGTCCATTGGGCGACGTGCTTCAGGGTGGGGTAAAGGCCAATGGAAAAATCTACTTGGTACTAAATAACTCCGGCAAGGTTGTGATTGTTAATAGTTCTGATTTTATTCAAACAGGCGAAGTTAGTAATCTCAATAACCCACGTTATGCCGTGGTGGTCGATGGCAAATTATTTGTTTCGCAATGGAATGGCTGGGGGCAAAAAGGTGCTGTAATGGTATATAACGCCAATGGCTCTGAAAAAATCGATTCAATTCCAGTGGGTACAGGTGCTGAGGGAATCATATATGCAGCCGGTAAGGTATGGGTTGCTAATAGCGGTGGTTATGGTGTAGATTCAACGGTTACAGTAATAAATACTTCAACCCTTCAGGTTGAAAAAACTATAAATGTTGGCTATTGCCCTAAAGAGTTTACCGTTGATGCAAATGGTAAGGTTTGGGTACTTTGCTCAGGTACCACAATTTACGATGCAAACTGGAATGTTGCTGGTCATAAACCATCGTCGCTTGTGGCTATAAACACTTCAACAATGTCAGTGGAGAAGAGTGTCAATTTATTCAACGATATGCATCCATCGCATATCGATATCAGTGTTGATAAGCAAACCATTTACTTTGGTGGAGGTTTTGGGTTTAATGGGATTTACGATGTGCAAATAGCTGCTAGTTCAATTAATCAAACCCCATTGGTTTCAGGTTATTTTTATGGGTTTAATGTAAATCCTATTAACGGTGATATTTATACCCTTGAAGCGCCTAATTTTACCAGTGCAGGTAATTTAAAGGTTTACAATAGCGATGGGAGCGGGCCAAAGAAAACCGTTTCCGTGGGTATTGGTCCAAATGGTGTTCTTTTTAACTAGGAACTTATATGAATTGTTTAATGAGCTGGAGCGGGGGCAAGGACTCCGCTCTGGCTTTATACCGATGTATAAATGACCCTAATCATAGCATTGTTGGTCTTGTAACCACCGTAAATTCTTCTACAAATAGAATCTCAATGCATGGTGTTGCATTGGACGTGCTGAAATATCAGGCTGATGCAATTGGAATACCGCTTCATGTTATTACCCTCCCTGAGAATTGTAGTATGGATGAATACGAAAGTATTATGGGAGCATTTATGAGCAGAATGAAACAGGATGGGGTTGAAGGGGTCGTATTTGGTGATATTTTCCTTGAGGATATTAGGAAATACCGTGAAAGACAGTTGGAGGGAATTGGTATAACTCCCATTTTTCCACTCTGGGGTCTTACGTCGGCCGAAGTGGCACGCCAATTCCTTGATAACCATTTTAAATCAATAATTACCTGTGTTGATAGCGACCTGCTTGACGAGAGTTTTGTGGGTCAGTTCTATACTTCAGCTTACATTGAAAAACTTCCTGGTGGAGTTGACCCTTGCGGCGAAAATGGCGAGTTTCACAGCTTTGCTACTGCTGGCCCAATATTTCAAAAACCCATTGAGGTAAAAGTAATTAGCAAAATAAGAAAGGAATACCCCAATCCCCAGAGCGGAAATCCTAAAACTTTTTGGTTTGCCGATATTGCAGCTAGTAAATAACGAATTGAATAAAGTAGTTAACCCGTCTATCGGGCGATATGCTGAATAACCATGCCGAAATATCCTCAAAGGTAGTGAGCTGGTCGCCTTCCTGGTTCAACTTATACTTAATGTATGGTATGTTATCTTTTGTGAACACAAAAACCAGTTTATTCGTTTCTGGCTCTTTTGCGCTCTTTTCAAGGGTATAGCCATCAATAAGCTCGCTAAGAGGAAAGGTGACCTTTTCGCCCGCTTTAAATAGCCTGCTTTTCTCAAACTGGTTGGGATAAATAAGCGAAGCGTTGTTCTCGTAAAGGTTAAAAATATTCAGGTAGCAATCCTGGGTTGGTGTAACCGCGTAACGCATACGTTCGCCGCTTTGGTAACCCTGCTTAATTCCATCGATGCTTACCTGGAATGCAGGGTCTTTAGCTGTTGTGTACTGTATAACCTCAGCGTCAATTATAGCTTCAACGTAAAAATTCTTAAACTCATCAATCCCTTTGTCAATTTTTACTATCTCGTATTTTTTAACTGCACCCCGGATTTCAGAGAACATATCGCTCATGAAAACCTCATCAAACTTATTCCCAATCTCGCTCTTGTAAAGCATTTCATACGATTGGATATGCTCGGTTACTCCGGCTTTCCTGAGAGCGTCAACTTTTGCTTGGGCAATTGCCTTGGCACGAGCTTCATCTTCGCTAATACTTCCTGCTATTACCTGTCGGCCCACTGCATTTTCAACTTTGGTTATTTCCTGGGCGTTTGCAAATAGCCCAATTGGAAGCAGGAGAATTAATAAGATTTTTTTCATGGCGATGTTTTTCACTTTTCTCTTCAAATTTCGTGCAAAATATTGATAGTGGCAAGCATTTCCCATTAAAAAAGCGAAGTGCCCATTAAGGGCACTTCACACCAGCAACGATTATTCCAAACCTTACCTCAAAACTCTCTTTCCACATCCTTATCGCCACGTCCGGAAAGATTGACAATGGCAAGCTGGTTCTTGTTTTTTAGCATTTTGGCTGCCAACGCAACCGCATGGCTCGATTCAATGGCAGGGATTATTCCCTCCAGCTGCGAGAGCATTTCAAAAGCTTTAATGGCTTCGGTATCGGTAACTGCAAAATACTTGGCTCTACTGGTATCCTTAAGGTAAGCGTGCTGCGGGCTGATGCCAGGATAGTCTAACCCAGCAGCTACAGAGTGCGACTCGCACGGGTTTCCGTTGTCGTCAACCAGGCAGTAGGATAGCGTTCCCTGGAATACTGTTGGTTTACCAAATGTAAGAGTAGCTGCTGTATTACCGGGAATGGCTTCGCCACCGCCTTCTGCACCATATATTTCAACCTCTACATCGTCCAGAAAACCAGAGAAAAGACCAATAGCGTTGGAGCCACCACCAACGCAAGCAAAAATTGCGTTGGGCAAACGCCCCTCCTGCATAAGTATCTGTTCACGAGCTTCGTTCCCAATAACGCTTTGAAAGTAACCCACCATTCTGGGGTAGGGATGAGGCCCAACCTGTGAGCCTAAAAGGTAAAACGATTCGGGATGTTCTATATAGTACATCAAGGCTGCGTCAACAGCATCCTTTAGAGTTGCTGTTCCCATTGTAGTTGTTACCACCTCGGCTCCTAAAAGTTTCATTCGTCGCACATTTAGCGCTTGTCGCTCGGCATCCTTTGCTCCCATAAATACCTTGCAAGGAATTCCCATAAGGGCAGCGGCAGTGGCGGTTGCCACACCGTGTTGCCCGGCACCGGTTTCAGCAATTATTTCCGTTGCACCCATGTGCTTTGCAACCAGTACTTGTCCAATGGTGTTGTTAATTTTATGAGCGCCGGTATGGTTTAAATCTTCGCGTTTAAGATAAATGGTCGATCCTACTTGTTCCGATAGCCTTTTTGCCCTGTATAGGGGCGAGGGTCTTCCTACATAGTGCTTGAGTAGATGTACAAACTCTTTCTGAAAACTAGGATCCTTAGTAAGCCTATCAAACTCGTTGGCCAAGCGTTCCAGTGGCTTTGCCAAAACATCGGGAACGTAAGCTCCGCCATATTCGCCATAGCGGCCATTATACTTTAACATGTTACTTAAAGGCTGAACAAATTCATGCTGTATGTTTGAAATTGTTGTTTCCATGATGATAAAATTTTTAGGGTTAAAAAAATGACTTGAAAAAATGTACTTGATAGATGAATTGAACCTTTGTGGCACGTAGCTCACAGTAAAACAATAGCTATGCGGGGAGGCCCCGCCACCACCATGGAGCGAAAACAGTAATTTGTTGTATTTGTCGGTAAAACTGAATCATCATCTACTTATTAAATTAAAAAAGCCGTAGGGGGTAACCTACGGCTGAATATTGCAAAGCAATGGCCTAACTAATCCCCCTGTGTTCGGATTAATTTGTGCCACCACCAAATATTGCTTAATCGTTTCATCGTTATCTATTCTTTTGCAATCTTAAAAAGATTTTTTTTAAAATCCAAATTGGGCTATGGCATTTTGTTCCATATTTTATTGTGATAATCAAGGTAAATGGGCAATGCAGCCGAACCGTACCAGTTAAAAATTTCGGGTTTTAGGATTCCTGAACTTACTGCTGGATCGGTATTAACCATTTCTTCCACTTTCTTAATGTCAGTTTCGTAGAAAATGAATAATCCCCTGTAACCATAAGGGTTTGCTCCAAACGGTCCTGCAACAAACAGTTTACCTTCGTTTTCTAAACGGACAATGTTGTTCATATGACCTCTAAAAATACTGTCTGTTTCACTTTTTGGAAGGTTTTGCTTATCGCCCGATTTTAGTAAAACGAATGTGTATAACCGCATACCGTATTCATCGGCATTTAGTTTTTTTGCAAGCTCTGGATCGTAATTAATGTTTTGTGCAAGCAAAAGGTTTGTGCCTGCAACAAATAGTGTTAATGCAATCAATATCTTTTTCATTGTTCATATAATAATGTTCAACATAAAGCGTTAAATTACTATACTATCAAATCAAATAAAACAAAAGTATGAAAAGAATTACATTTTGCATAGGATTAAGCGTAATGTCATTACTAGGCTATGGTCAAATTGGCAACCAAATCCTAACAAGTATTGCATTAGGTAAGTATTCCGATGCTCTTGAACAAATTAATGAGTTGCCTTCATCACCTGAGTTAATCCAATTCAAGGCAATAGCTTTTGAGGGATTAAGCATGTGGGATAGCGCGGTGGTTTACTATTCAAAACTTACAAATATCGACACTCAGCTTGCGAAGAAAGGGTTAGCCAGGTGTTACGAGAGTGTTGGTAATTCATCCAAAGCCATTGACCTTTACAAACAAATACTAGCAGATGATTCCTTGAATGCTAGCATAATAATCAGATATGCAAATCTGCTCAGGAGTAGTTCATTGCATAAACAGGCCTTGGAACAGTTCCTAAAGCTAATTGAATTGGATTCGACAAGTGCAAAATACTGGGAAATGCTGGGTGACCAGTACAAGGCAATGAACATGACAGTTGAAAGTACGACCGCATACAATAAAGCATATCTGTTAAACTCAAAAAATCTTTTTGTTGCTTCAAAATACTTCGCTCAACTGATTAAAAGTAATGTGCCATTACAGTACGTGTACGAGAATATTCTTGATGCCTATCAGGTTGACTCAACTTATATGCCTATTCTTATGCTAAAGGGGAAGGTTGAATCGGATATGAAAAAGTATAGTCAGGCCGAAATAACTTTCGCAAGGATTGCTTCGCTTGGCGACTCATCATTCTTTACCTTAAAAAATCTTGCTATTGCCAAGCATAGCAAAGGTTCATATCTGGAAGCAGAAAATCTCTTTAAAAAGGCTTATGAGATGGATAGTACCGACTTTCTTCTAAATTTTGTTTACGCAAAAACATTGCAGAATGTTGGTGAGCGCAACCTGGCTCTGGATATTATAAGTAATACAATTAAGCTTCTTTACCCACCCGATGAGCTGGTAGCATCATTTTATGAGCTAGCAGGAGATATTTACAACTCTGGTAACAAAATTGATTTGGCAGTTGAAAACTATCAAATGGCACTTGAGAAAGATAAAAAAAATGAGCTTAAGTACCTGAATAAGATTATTTGGTGCAAGATTTATGATAAGAAATTCAGAGATGCTGAATACCTTGTACATAAATACGATAGCATTGCCCAGGAAAAATATGCTGATGACAGCATCCAGCTAAAAAACGAACAGAGAAAAACTGGGTTTTATAAAGATTTGCTTAAAAAGGAGTTTTTCTTCATGGATGATTTAAAAAACGGGAAATTCCTTGTTTACTAAACAAATCCCTTTCAAAATGTGTTCCTATGGTATGGAGCACCTTTCTTATATAATTCTATACGATTCATCGTGTAATCTATGCCAGAAAAGCGTACGCTTCATAAAGCGTTACGATAAAAGGCAACTATTTAGTTTTATGCCGTTTGGCTCAAATGATGCAGGTCTGATTGTCAGTCGTTATGGGGTTAATAGGCAGTATAAAGAATCAGTGGTTTTCGTTCTAAAGGGAAAAGTTTACACAAAATCAACTGCAGCATTACTGATTTGTTGGCACCTTAGTGGGTTTTGGCCAATACTGTCAATATTCTTGCTGATACCTACTCCAATAAGGGATTTTTTCTATGACATAATAGCTCGTAACCGTTACCGCTGGTTCGGTAAATGTGAAAGCTGCGTTACTGAATAGTCAATATCATTTTTGAATTAAATCAATGGGTAGGAGTTTTAACGGCTCAATGCTTTCAGGTGTAACATTGACCTGAACGGCAAATAGTTTTACTCCTGCATCAAACGCCTTTATTAGCTCTTCAGCATATGCAGGGTCAATACTCCAAGCAGGAGCAAATATATCCACATCGGTGCGTTGAATAATGTATATCATAGCTACATGGTAACCTTCAGCTTTAGCTTTAATCAGAGTGCTTAGGTGTTTTTGCCCACGTGTTGTCACAGCATCGGGGAATTGGGCAAACCTCCCTTCCTTCAACGTTACGTTTTTCACCTCAAAGAACCATCTCTGATTTTCGGATTCACCGTAAATGTCGAAACGGCTATCGTCGTATTTGACTTCTCTTATTAAAGTTTTAAATGTAGGTAGCTCATCAATCCAATGGTTTTTCAGAATATCATAGGCAATCCTGTTGGGATTAGAGGTGTTTATTCCTACCCAGCCATTATTAATCCTAATCATTTCCCAGGTATAGGGTAACTTTCGGTTTGGATTAGAGCTTGGGCTTATGAATACCTCAGCGTTTTCTTCCAGGCAGCTTTTCATTGAGCCCGAATTGGTGCAATGTGCTGTAACTACATTCCCATTGTCGAGTAGAATATCGGCCAAGAATCGTTTATAGCGTTTAATAAACCTGCCGTGGATTAGGGGTTGGTCAAATTTCATATTATTTACAGATGTTGCGTTTAAACAGGTTTTCACCTTGAATGTTCAAAAAAGCGATTGTTGCTCAGGGTATGAGTAGGGTTCCAAAACTTCCGGAACATTCCTGTTAGCCTTAGGATTCGAAACAATAGGTGAAACTGTATACGCCTTTAAGTATTCCTGTTCTACGGGTTTAATTATATCAGAGTAAAGGGAGGTTTTTAAATCCTTATCCAACCATTTTTCTGCATTTTCGGGCTTTAGTATGGCTGGCATTCGTTTCTTGGTATTATGAATTTTTTCGAGTAATGGGTTTGCCGGTAAAGTGATAATGCTAAAGGTGTCAACCATTTCACCTGTTTCAGTATTAGTCCATGTGCTGTAAATTCCTGCTAAATGCATTATTTCATTATTATTTAAGCCAATAAACCAAGGTATTTTTTTTCCATGTATATGCTGCCATTCAAAAAAACCGGTAGCAGGTACTATGCATCTGTTGCTTTTTGTAGAGTATCGGAACGATGGTTTTTCAATAATGCTTTCGAATCGTGCATTCAGCGTTTTCCCTTTAATGGATTGAGCTTCAATAGGGGTTTTTACCCAGTTGGGTATTAGGCCCCAGTTCATTGGTGTAAAATATTCTGGATTATCCGATGCAACCACAGGAATAACAGGAAAATCAAAAGCTGATACAAAGTAGAAGGGTTCAAAGCGAAAATCCTCTCTGAACCGAGCATTCATGGCTTTCTCAAGTCTATGCTTTTCAACTTGTACGCTAAGCGTGAAACACATTAGGTGTTGGATGATTTAACATTTCTTTGTTTACAAGACTACCCTAATTAAAATCTTATTGCCATTCAAAACCTTTGATAACTAAAGTAAGAAGTCATACAAACCAAAATAAGAGGAGGTTATTGCTAATAACCCTCCCCTTAATCAGATTCGAAAAGGCATTTTATATTCCTCAAAACAGAACTGTATTAGCCTTTTAAACAAACTTTTAACCTTTACCCTTTACCCTTTACCCTTTATCCTTTATCCTTTATCCTTTATCCTTTATCCTTTATCCTTACTTCCCCTCAATCTGATTAATAGTCCATTCAAGGGCTTCCTCAAGCATTTCGGCTGGTGGGTCGGTTATGAAGCCGTTATCGTGCAACGACTTAACCATGGAACGAGAGTATTCAATATCCTTTTTGGCAATGCTGTACGCCTCATCCCAGCTCATTGGCCTACGGGCAACGCCATCTTTAACAGCCTGTACAGCCACATCGGCTGCTTCAACGGGGAATACATCGGCCTCGTCCATGGTAGGAACAATGTTATCGGGGTTTATTCCACGTTTTTCGGCGTAGTTTGCCAGTGAGTGAGCAGCGGCAATGGCCATGTTATCGGTTATTTTTGAGGCTCTAACCAGCAAGGCTCCTTTAAGTATTCCAGGGAATCCTAACGAGTTATTTACCTGGTTTGGGAAATCGCCACGGCCCGTAGCCACAATGTATGCCCCTGCTGCTTTTGCTGCATATGGGTAAATTTCAGGTACTGGGTTTGCGCAGGCAAAAACAATGGCTTTATCGGCCATAAGCCTAATCCAATCCTGCTTAATGGTGTCAGGGCCTGGTGTGGAAAGCGATATTAACACATCGGCGCCTTTAATGGCCTCCTCCATGGTGTTAATGCAATCGGGATTGGTTTGCTCGCAAATCTCCCATTTCCGATAAAAGCGATGATCTGCTTTTATATCCTCTCGATTTTTGTGAAGAGCACCATGTGAATCGAACATCACCATTTTTTTAGGATCCCCACCATCGGCAATAATTAAGCGGGCAATTGTTGTGTTAGATGCTCCGGCACCAAAGAACACAATACGAACATCGCTTAGCTTTTTACCCACCAGTTTAAGAGCGTTGAGTAACCCGGCAAGGGTAACGCATGCAGTTCCCTGGGCATCATCGTGCCAAACCGGAATCACACATTCCTCCCTCAGTACATCGAGAACTCTATAACAGTTAGGTTGTGAGATATCCTCAAGGTTTACAGCGCCAAAGCTGTGCTGGCACATCTTTACAAAATCGATTATTTTTTCTGGGTCGTTCTTGCCATCTTTACCCTTGCTGTCAATACAAAGAGCAACAGCATCCACACCACCAAGGTACTTCATCAGGAATGCTTTCCCTTCCATAACTCCCAAACCACCCGGAGGGGTGCAATCGCCATCGCCAAGTACACGGGTCGAGTCGCTAACAACGGCAACTAAATTGCCCCTGTTCGAAAGTTCAAATGACGCATCGTTATTATCGCGTATAGTTGTTGATATTTTGGAGACTCCTGGGGTGTACCAAACATTGAACCAGTTAAAGCCAAGCACAGGTGCTTTAGGTGCTGTTTGGATTTTACCTCCGTAATGCTTATGGGCCTTCTCGCTGAGGTATTTTAAGAATAAAGTTTTACCCTTTGCGCGTTGCTCCTCAGTCCAATTTTCTGGGAACATTTCGCCTAGGCGTTCTAATTTGATGTTTACTTTACTCATATGTTTAATTTTTAATTGATTAGATCTCGATTTACTGATATAATTTTTCCCAAGATACAAAATTCAAACTAAACAATCTAGTTTTTTCAATATGTTATACAGTATGTTTTAGTTGCTTTTTTTGACAAAATAATGTAGGTTTGAGGTCGCAATACGTGTTGTATTTTTACGATTAACAATTCAACAAAATCCATGATATGAGTGTATTAGTCAATAAAAGTTCACGTGTAATTGTTCAGGGCTTTACTGGAGGTGAAGGCACTTTTCACGCTACCCAGATGATTGAGTATGGAACCAACGTTGTGGGTGGAGTAACTCCGGGCAAGGGAGGACAAACACATCTCGATAGGCCTGTGTTCAATACTGTTTCCGAAGCAGTGAAAGAAACCGGTGCCGATGTATCGGTAATATTTGTACCCCCGGCTTTTGCTGCCGATGGCATTATGGAAGCTGCCGCTGCTGGAATAAAGGTAATCGTTTGTATTACTGAAGGTATTCCCACAAACGATATGGTTAAGGTTAAGCACTTCCTTGCTGATTACCCCGAGACCCTCTTAGTTGGACCTAACTGTCCTGGCGTAATAACTCCCGAAGAGGCTAAGGTTGGGATAATGCCAGGTTTTATTCATAAAAAGGGACATGTTGGCGTTGTATCGCGTTCTGGCACATTAACCTACGAAGCTGTTGATCAGCTTACCAAGTTGGGGTTGGGTCAAAGCACATGCATTGGAATTGGGGGCGATCCAGTAATTGGAACAACCACGCTCGAAGCTGTTAAGCTACTCATGGCCGATCCCGATACCCATGGTATTGTGATGATAGGTGAGATTGGCGGTAGCATGGAAACCGATGCTGCTCGCTGGATTAAGGAGCATGGAACTAAGCCTGTTGTGGGCTTTATTGCTGGACAAACTGCTCCCAAAGGTCGCCGTATGGGTCATGCTGGGGCTATTATTGGTGGTGCCGACGATACCGCTGCTGCTAAAATGAAGATTATGCGTGAATGCGGTATTCATGTAGTGGAGTCGCCTGCAAATATTGGCCAAACCATGAAGGATGCTCTTAAATAATATTTTACCAAAAACAAAAAAGGCCGGCAAATATTGAGCTGGCCTTTTTTATTCCCATATTGGTTAATCCTTTACTTTTATGTCTATTGCCTCAGTTTTCCCTTTTATTAGCATCCGTATGAACAAGAATATTGTAGCAGCCATCAGAGCCCCTAATGTAATCCTTACCCATACATTATCATAATTGAAGAAAACTATTAGAAAAAACGGAACTGCTGTTAAAGCCATTGTTGGGGTGAAGTTGAAGTTTGGGTTTACACTAACCTCAATGTTGGTTTCTTTCTGGGTATTAACAGTAATTTCGCTACTACCCATTTTAAAAGTAGTTGTGGCCCTAAAAGTGTGTTCCCCATCAGGAAGTTCAACGGTAAGCGATTCGCCTTGGCCAATTTTGCCCCTTGACTGACCATCAATTAAGATTTTGATTTTGTTTTCGGAATAATACTTTTCACTTTTTGGGCGCGATACTACTATTGAATTCATATTCACAACTATTTTTTAAAAAAAAGGCATCGTATTAAACCGATGCCTTGGCAAAAATACAAAAATGATGTTTGTAAGCTACTTCTCTGAATCTAATTCATCGCCGGTAAAGGCGGGGTAAACATCGGTCATGTAGCCCATGTATAATCCAACACGTGTCATCCATCTAAGTTGTCCCACAACCCAACTGTGTAACTCTCTGGGGTATTTACCTGTAATTAGCACTATCAACCATGCCAAAATGATAATAACACCTACAAATATTTGCCTAAAGAACAAAATAAAGAGGTGTGGAATGTAAACATAAAGCCAACCAAAAAAGAAACGAACCAGCATTAATGCACGGCTTACCCTTTCAGGGTATTCAACCTCTAATGAGGTATACTCATCGGTTCCATTAATGCCAAACGAAGGGTATCCATCGGATATGTTTAATACCCTGGCGTTCAAACGTAAGTTCCATCGCAATAGTCCTACCTGAAAGTCAAAAAGACCTTTGGGGTATTTGCCAGTAAATAGTATTGCCCAAAATGCTACAATCTGTAGGATTAGAGCCCAAATAGATACAAAAAATAGGAGGAAACCGTGTGGCAGTAGAATGTACAGCCAGCCGAAAAATGTTCTCAGGAGCAATTCTAACCTAGAGTATCGTTCCTGATGTTGAACTTTTAGTTTCATTTTATTTAAGATTTAGGTTAGGGAGATTTTGAACTCAAACAAGTTACAGATTTTTTTATTTCAAATAGTAGAAATCATATAAAATTATTCCTAAATTAGCAAAGGCCTGTAATTACGGGTATTTCCTTTTCGCAAACGTGTGAAAGCTGATAAATCAATTTCAAATAAACCAATAGCGATATGAGACAAAAGAATCTATTTAGCTTGAGAAACATTTTGTTTGCAGCCCTAATTGCTGCAACAATGGTATTTGCCTCGTGTAAGCAGCAACCTAAGGAAGCTGAGCCATTCCGCGTAGAACATGCCAATTGGGTTTACAATGCTACCATTTACGAGGTAAATGTTAGGCAATACACACCGGAAGGAACATTCAAAGCCTTTGAGCAACACCTGCCTCGCCTAAAAGATTTAGGGGTTGATATCCTTTGGTTCATGCCAATTCATCCCATTGGAGTTGAGAACCGTAAAGGAACGCTAGGAAGCTACTACTCCGTAAAGGATTACTACGGCATTAACCCCGAGTTCGGAACACTCGACGACTTTAAGTCAGTTGTTGCCAAGGCTCATGAGCTGGGTATGAAGGTGATAATTGACATTGTAGCAAACCACACCTCCCACGATGCAGTTCTCTTAACTGAGCATCCCGATTGGTACGTGCGCGATTCATCGGGTAGGGTTGTTTCACCATTTGATTGGACCGACGTGGCTAAGTTGGACTACTCAAAACCTGAACTACGCCGTTACATGATTGACATGCTTAAGTATTGGATTAACGATATTGACCTCGATGGATTTAGGTGCGATGTGGCCGCTGAGGTTCCAACCGATTTCTGGAACGAGGCTCGTGCTGAGCTTAACCAGCTTGGCAAACCCATTTTCATGCTTGCTGAGGCCGAAACCCCTGAACTACAGAAATATGCGTTTGATGCTGATTATGCCTGGGAGTTCCATCATATTATGAATGGTATTGCTCAGGGCAAGAAATCTGTTGTTGAGCTGGAGCAATACCTGCTCAAAAAAGCAGCCACTTATCCTAAGAATACCATTAAAATGAATTTTATCACCAACCACGATGAGAACTCATGGAATGGAACTGAGTTTGAACGTATGGGCGATGCGGTTAAAACCATGGCTGCACTCACATTTGTTATTGATGGGATGCCTCTAATTTATACCGGCCAGGAGGTTGGCCTAAACCATAGGCTACAGTTTTTTGAAAAGGACCAGGTTGACTGGACCGATAGTAAAGGTTTGACTGATTTTTACAAAAAACTCACTGCGTTAAAGAAGTCCGCAAAGGTTCTTGATGCCGCAGAGCAGGGAGCCGACATTTTCCGAATAACAACCACTGCCGACAGCTCAATTTTCGCATTTACACGCGAAAATGAAACTCAAAAGCTTTTTGCTATTTTCAACCTATCGGCCAAGGAACAGACCTTTAACTTTACTGGCGATGCGCATTTGAATACCAGCTATGTTGAGTGTTTCAGCAATAGCTCTAAAGAGTTCACAAAGGATGAGAGAGTAACACTAAAACCTTGGGAGTTCTCAATCTACTTAAACAATAAGTAAAGTTTTCAAGAGTAAAAAAGAGGCTGTCCTCATAGGGCGGCCTTTTTTGATTTTTTAGGATTTAAAAGGTATTAACTATTACATGAGGATTCTTACTTATTATTAAAATACTATTTTTATTTAGATTGATTTTTAACAACCTGCTAGTTGTTTAACAAATCACTTTAACTTTCTACTTTTGCCATAAGATTAAAAACAAAAAATACTTAAGCATTATGTATTACAATATCCCTGTTGTTGGAAAGGTTCACTGGATAGGGGTGAACGATCGACGTAAGAGGCTTTTTGAGAACATCTGGCCTTTGGATAGGGGCGTTTCCTACAATTCATACCTGATTGCTGATGATAAAACCGCTCTGATCGATACCATAGAGGATCGGGCGGCCGGTAATTACATTGAGCGTATAAAGGCTTTACTTAATGGACGTACGCTCGACTACCTGATTATTAACCATATGGAGCCCGACCATTCCGGGGAGATTAAAGAGATTTTTGAGCAATTTAAAGGGGTTAAGCTGGTTGGAAATGCCAAAACTTTTAAGATGGTTGAAGCTTACTGGGGTATTAATGAAAACCTAATACAGGTAGATGATGGCGATACCCTTGACCTTGGTTTCCACAAGCTGAAATTTGTGATGACTCCCTGGGTGCATTGGCCCGAAACCATGATGACCTTCGATCAAACCGAACAAATCCTTTTCTCCGGCGATGCCTTTGGCAGCTTTGGCGCGTTAGATGGCGGTATTTTTGATGATGAAATCAACTTTGATTTCTTTGAGGATGAGATGCGCCGCTATTACTCAAATATAGTAGGGAAATACAGCAATATGGTGCAAAAAGCTTTTGCAAAGCTTAAGGATGTACCCGTAAAGGTGATTGCACCTACTCATGGCCCCGTTTGGCGCTCAAACCCCAATAAAGTAATTGAACTGTACGACCGGTGGAGCCGTTACGAGGCTGAGGAGGGCGTTGTTATCATTTTTGCATCAATGTACGGTAATACGGAAGCTATTGCCGATTACATAGGCCGTAAAGTGGCAGAGAATGGTATTAAGAACATTCGCATACACGATGTTTCTCGCACCCACATTAGCCATTTGATTAACGAAATCTGGAAATATCGTGGACTTGTTTTGGGGTCATGCGCATATAACTCGGAAATGTTTCCTCTTATGGAGCAGCTTACCCGTGAGCTAACTCATATGGGAATAAAAAATAAAAAGTTGGCTCTTTTTGGCAGCTACAGCTGGAATGGCGGTGGAGTGAAAAACCTACTTAAGTTTGCTGAGGAAGCCAAACTTGAACTAGTTGCTGAACCTGCCGAGATATATGGCAAACCTAATGCCGAAAAGCTTTTGCAGTTCGATTTGTTAGCTCAGAAAATTGCAGAGAGCGTTAAGTAGAAAAATACCTGAAGATAAAATGAAAAGGAGACGTTAAAAAAACGTCTCTTTTTTATTTAAAACCATTGAAAGCAATAACCTTTCCTGAGCAGGAAGGCATTACTTAAAGTTGTAATGTTTCCGAATAGGCTTTTTAACCGTCCAAACACATTTTAACCCTTTCTTAAAGGTAACAAAGTCGCCTGTCCTAACAGTGTAGGTACCCTCGTCGGTTTTTACATCTACCTCACCATCAAGAATCAGGCATTCCTCGTCGGTATCGTAATACCAATCAAAAGTAGATATTTCCTTAGTCCAAATAGGCCAATTCTTTATGCCCATTTTGTTAATTTGTTCATCCGTTAACTTTTCAATTATCACCTTGCTCATGGTTGCTTAACTTGGTTTACATGCAAAAATAGAAATAAATGGGCTAAGTTGAAAATTGTTCATATCTTTGTAAAAGCACTAAAAACACTAATGGTATGGAGTTTAACATTCCCCTTGGCATTGAATTTACTGCAACCGAAATGGTTACAAAGGATAACACTGCATCAAAATACGGCTCAGGCCTTGTTGATGTTTTTGCCACACCCGCTATGGTGGCGCTCATGGAAAAGGCAGCTCTTAATGCTGTTTTACCACATCTGCCCCATGGGTTCAATACCGTTGGTACTGAGATTTGTGTTAAACACACCAAGGCTACACCTTTAGGTTGGGAAGTTCACAGTAAGGCCACTCTTAAAGAGGTTGATGGCAAAAAGCTTGTTTTTGATGTGGTGGCATGGGATAGTGAAGGCGAAATTGGCAGGGGTACCCATACCCGCTACATTATCGACAGTAAACGTTTTATGGAAAAGTTCTCATCCAAATAGTCTAGTTTGATGAATTTTGATACCTATCAATTCCCAAAATACCACAGGCATAAGCTAAAGGTTCATTCGTACGAGGTGGATTTTAACCAAAGGTTAACAGTTACGGCCCTGTTTAATTACTTGCAGGAGATTGCCTGGGAGCATGCTCATTTACTGGGTTATGGCTGGGAGCATCTGTTGCAGAAGGGTTGGTTTTGGGCCCTGTCGCGTGTTGAGGCTGAAATATACAAGTTACCTGCATGGACCGATGAGGTAGTTCTGTTAACCTGGCCTAGGGGAGTTGATGGAATTTTTGCCTTACGCGATTTTGAGGTTTATGACCATTTAGGAAATAAAATTATTGCTGCTTCATCGAGCTGGTTGGTTCTTAACATTCAAACCCGTCGGCCAGTAAGGGCTGAGTGGTATTCCGATTTCGATTATGCAACTAGAAGTTCATTAGGGCGCAATGCAACCAAACTGGTTGAACAAAGCGTTAGCCCTGAATTTTCGGAAAAATTTGATGTTCGCATTGGCGATATAGATATGAATCAACACGTTAATAATGTTAGGTATATCGATTGGGCCTATAATACCTTTAGCATTGAGCATTTTAAAAGCTATTTTCCCAAAAGGGTTGTGGTTAACTTTAATGCTGAAGGTAAAGCAAACGATAGCATAATTGCATCACGTTTTCAAAATTCGCAAGATGAGAGCATTGTTGAAATAGCCAACGCCAGTAATGGAAAAAACTTGTGCCGGTTGATGTTTGAATGGGGAAAAATTTAATAAATTTAAAATTAATTTTCTTTCCCATTCATTATGAAAGTTTTAATAAAATAGAACCCAAAAAATAACACTATGTATAGCCAGCAGGATATTGAGCAGATGCAGCGAAAGGGAATAACTCCCGAAATGGTTGAGCAGCAAATTCAATCATTTAAAAAGGGCTTCCCTTACATGAAGTTGGTTAAACCCGCTACCGTGGGCAACGGGATAATTCGGTTGGATGGAGAGGAACTTGATAGCCTCATTGAAATGTACCGCGATTTTGAGGGTAGTAGGGTTAAGTTTGTTCCTGCATCGGGTGCGGCAACCCGTATGTTTAAACATCTCTATGAGTTTCAGTCCGATTACCCGGTAAAAGGGTTGGAGTGTTTTAACGATAAAGGTTTTAATACCGTTTTCACCTTTTTCGAGAGAATAAAAGAGTTCCCATTTTTCGACAAGCTTTACAATGAACTCTGGATGCAGGGTTATAAGATGGATGAACTTATTGATAGTAAGGATTATATGCCCATTGTAAATACTCTGCTAGGTTCCGAGGGGCTAAATTACGGAAATCTGCCAAAAGCGCTTATCCTATTCCATAAGTATGGCGATATTGCTCGTACTGCCATGGAGGAGCATCTGGTTGAGGGGGCACAGTATGTTCGCGACCAGCATGGTAACGTAAATATTCACCTTACGGTGTCGCCCGAACACATTGCTGGCTTTGAGCAGCTGATTGAACGCGTAAAGCCATACTACGAAAACCACTATGAGGTAACCCTTAACATTACCTACTCGGTTCAAAAGCCATCAACCGACACTATTGCGGTTGATATGGATAATAATCCTTTCCGTAACGATGATGGCACTCTACTTTTTCGCCCCGGCGGGCATGGTGCATTAATTGAGAATCTCAACGATTTAGGCCACGAATTGGTGTTCATTAAGAATATCGACAACGTTGCTCCAGACCATCTTAAACCGCTAACCGTTCGTTATAAAAAAGCACTTGCGGGAATGCTGCTTAGCTACCGAGGTATTATTTATAAATACCTACAAGAGCTCGAAAGCCAAAACCTGTCGGTTGACGAGCTTTTGGCAATTCTTGACTTTACCCGCGATGAGCTCTGTGTTATACCACCGGCATCGTTAAATACCTCAGACCCTGCGGAGCTGAACAAGTATCTGTTTAGCGTACTTAATAGGCCAATTAGGGTGTGCGGTATGGTTAAAAATGAGGGGGAACCCGGTGGTGGCCCATTCTGGGCAGTTAATCCCGATGGCACAACATCGCTTCAGATTGTTGAAAGTTCACAGATAGATATGAACGACCCTACTTCTAAAGCTATCCTGAATGAATCAACCCATTTCAACCCTGTTGATATAGTATGCTCATTCATTGATTTTAAAGGGAATAAGTTTAACCTGCTCAACTACCGCGATCCGCAAACCGGCTTTATTTCAGTAAAGAGCAAGGATGGTAAACAGCTCAAGGCGTTAGAGCTTCCGGGGCTTTGGAATGGGGCCATGAGCAACTGGAATACCATTTTTGTTGAAGTACCCTTGGCAACATTCTCGCCAGTTAAAACTGTAAACGACCTTTTGCGGGAGGAACATCAACCCTGCAGGTAAGCAAGCTATATTAGATTATCAGGATACTCTATCCTTGTAAGGTATAACCCCTCGGCCGGAGCAGAGGTTCCGGCCAATTTTCTATCGCGCTTCTCAATTACTTGGGCAAACTCGTCTGGTGTTATTTTTCCTCTTCCCACATCAATTAGGGTGCCTACAATGGCACGTACCATGTTGCGTAAAAACCGGTTAGCCTCAATGGTAAATATGAGCAGGTTGCCACTCTCGTTCCATTCCGCTTTATATATTTGGCAGTTATTGGTTTTTGTTTCGGAGCCAACCTTGCTAAAGCTCGTAAAATCGGTATAGTTCATTAACTGTTGTGCTGCCAGCTGCATATTATCAACGTTTAGTTGAGCATCGTAAAACCACGATAGGCCAATCCAAAAGGGATCTTTGTTACGGCAAATCACATACTCATAACCCCTTAAGGTGGCATCGAAACGGGCATTCGCGCTCGGGTTTACCTTTTTAATTTGATGAATGGCAATATCGTTGGGTAAAATTCTGTTTAAGCTGTGCAAAAACTTACTGTCTGATTCCAAATTGCTGGCTACAGAATCGAAATGCGCCACATAGAACCTGGCATGAACGCCCGTATCGGTTCTACCTGCACCTATGGTTTGAATGTTTTCCTTTAGCAGTATACTCAAAGCATTATTTACTAAGTTCTGGACACTGGTGGCGTTTTCCTGAATCTGCCAGCCATGATAGTTTGTTCCCCTGTACGATAGGTAAATGAAATATCTATTTATTGCCATTATACTTGCTTTTGATCTTCCTTTATGACATCGTTTGCTCACTATGTATTTAAAAGAAACATGTAAAAAAAGGCTCATCTGACTCCTGTTCAACAATCTACTTTGCTTTAAATTACACAACAAATATACTCGTATATAAAGCTATTTTGAAATATTTCCGAGATTCGTCCATAGAATTTTTCTATTGACGAATTTCCTCTAAAAATGTTTCTGTATCCACATTTTTATTAGCCCGGTTGAACTTGTTAATTCATGGTCGTTTGGTTTAGCTGTTCACTTTTTACTATTCCTCTAACTTCCTCTAACTTCCTCTAACTTCCACTAACTTCCTCTAACTCCATCATATTCTGTCCATTCCGATTCATTCCGTCTCATTCCCGCCTCAAATCTTGCGTTTCACGGCTCACGGTTCACGTTTAACGGACTCAAAGTTCCTCTAACTTCTTCTATCTTCTTCTATCTTCTTCTATCTTCTTCTAACTTCCTCTAACTCCATCTAACTCCATCATGTTCTCTCTATTCCGACTCATTCCCGCCACAAACATTGCGTTTCACGGCTCACGGTTCACGTTTAACGGGTTCAAACTTCCTCTAACTTCTTCTAACTTCTTCTAACTTCTTCTAACTTCCTCTAACTTCCTCTAACTTCATCATATTCTTTCTATTCCGACTCATTCCCGCCACAAACATTGCGTTTCACAGCTAACGGTTCACGTTTAACGGACTCAAAGTTCCTCTAACTTCCTCTAACTCCATCTAACTTCATCTAACTCCATCATATTCTCTCTATTCCGACTCATTCCGACTCATTCCTCTAAAAGTTAATTCATGGTACTTGGATTTATTTAAAAATCAATTATAAAAGTGTCTGAAAGCCTTTAACTACCTTTATTACAGCTAAAATTTCATTTAACGAAAATTAACATCGCAGGCATCTATTTATTATCATATTTGCAATTGAGGTTTCATATAAGGTTAAACAAATTTTAAAAAGATATTTTTATGAGTGTTCAATCGACCCTTGACATTAAGGAGCTAAATGAGAGGATAAGACTTGAAAGTTCCTTTGTTGACATTATCAACATTGAAATGGGCAAGGTAATTGTTGGCCAAAAACACCTTGTTGAGTCGTTACTGGTTGGATTACTTGCCGATGGACACATTCTACTTGAAGGTGTTCCTGGCTTAGCCAAAACGCTTGCCATAAATACTTTGGCAAACATCATCGATGTAAAGTTTAACCGTATTCAGTTCACCCCCGATTTGCTTCCTGCCGACCTTATTGGAACACTTATTTACAGCCCCAAATCCGAACAATTTACCGTTAAAAAAGGGCCAATCTTTGCAAACTTTATACTTGCCGATGAAATTAACCGTGCTCCAGCTAAGGTTCAGAGCGCTTTGCTTGAGGCCATGCAGGAACGTCAGGTAACCATTGGCGACGAAACCTACAAGCTCGAAGAACCTTTCCTGGTTTTGGCAACCCAAAATCCAATTGAACAGGAAGGAACCTATCCGCTTCCCGAGGCACAGGTCGACCGTTTCATGCTTAAGGTCAAAATTGGTTATCCAAAGCTGGAGGAGGAACGCCTTATCATGCGCGAAAATCTGGCCTTGCAGTTCCCAAAACCAGAAAAAGTCCTAAAACCCACCGATATTGTGAAGGCGCGTCAGGTTGTTCGTGAGGTTTACATGGATGAGAAAATTGAAAAGTATATTCTGGATATAGTGTTCGCAACTCGCTATCCGGCACAGTATAACCTGCAGCGATTTGAACCCATGATTTCCTATGGAGCCTCACCTCGTGCATCCATTAGCCTTGGGTTGGCTTCAAAGGCTTACGCCTTTATTAAACGTCGTGGATACGTTATTCCTGAGGATGTTCGCGCTGTATGTTTCGATGTTTTGCGTCATCGTATTGGATTAACCTACGAGGCCGAGGCCGAAAACATTACATCGGAGGATATTATTACTGAAATACTTAACACGATAGAGGTTCCATAGAAACCATGAAGCCATTGGCTATCATATTCCTTTCAGTAGCAGTCGCTTTCTTGAGCCTATCAGCTAGCGCTCAGAATTACATTGGCTTGCACAAGGATGAAATAGCCAAACGGATGCCGCAGGAGAATAAAGGTTTCTACTTTGAAAAGGAGGTGAATGTCGACGACCGGAGCTTTTTGAAGTACGTTAATACCCTCGATGAGCAGACCATACTTTTCATGATTGATACTGATGGCTTTTGCACTGCGGTATCTAGAATGTATAACACGTGGCTTTACGATCAGGTTGTGAATGAACTGAATAGCAAATATCAACAGGTATCAACCAATAAGTGGCTTGAAGTAAAGGAGGGCAAGAGTTACGATTTAACCCTGATAAAAGGGAAATGGTTTCTTACCCTTACCATCAGGCCTCACACTAAATAGGTATAGCCGTGGAAACAGCAGAACTTCTGAAAAAAGTTCGACGTATTGAGATTAAAACAAGGGGATTAACCCGCCAAATATTTGCCGGTCAATACCATAGCGCTTTTAAGGGGCGCGGTATGGCCTTTAGCGAGGTTCGCGAGTATAGGGTAGGTGACGATATTCGCAGTATCGACTGGAACGTTACTGCTCGTTACAACCAACCCTATGTTAAGGTTTTTGAGGAGGAGCGTGAACTTACTGTTATGCTTCTTATCGATGTTAGCGGTTCGCAGAACTTTGGCTCCACCCAACACTTTAAAAGGCATGTAATAGCTGAGGTTGCTGCTGTGCTTGCCTTTTCGGCCATTCAAAATAACGATAAAATTGGGGTTATTCTCTTTTCCGATAAGGTGGAAAAATTTATTCCACCCCAGAAGGGTAGTAAACACATTCTCCGAATAATAAGCGAATTGCTGAATTTTGAGCCGTCGGGCAAGGAAACAAATATTGCTGAGGCGCTTAGGTTCTTGACAAACGCCATAAAAAAGCGAAGCACTGCTTTTGTACTGAGCGATTTCATTGATTTTAATGAACAGAATAACCAACCAAGGTTTAACGATGCCATTAGCATTGCTAACAATAAGCACGATGTTGTGGCTATACGGATTTACGATGATCGCGAAACTCAACTTCCATCCGTTGGCCTTGTCCGCTTCACCGATGCTGAAACAGGTAATGACATTTGGATTGACACAGCAAACAAACTGGTGCAAAACCATTACAGCCAATGGTGGAATATCACTACTGAAAATCTGAAACAAACTTTTACCAAAGCTAAGGTAGATTGGGTATCGGTACGAACCGACGAGGATTACGTAAAACCCCTAATGTTGCTTTTCAAAAGGAGGTCGAAATGAAGTTGATAAGGTTCGTTTTTTTAGTTTTTTTGCTAGTAACCCTTAACGTCGATGCTCAGATTGAGCAACTAGAAATAAAGGCTGTACTAAAAGCCGATACAATACTGATAGGTGATAGGGTGGAGTTTGTTGTTATGGCTAATGGGAAAGGAAAGTTTTCGGTATCCTTACCAGTACTAGCCGATACTTTACCCGGGGGGATATACATTATTGGTAAACCTATTATTGATTCAACTATTAAAAATAATACCCGTAGCTACAGCTTTAAACTTCCTGTTACGGCATTTTCTCCCGGAAATGTTAGTGTTTCTAAGTTCCCGGTTTTGGTCAAGCATGGTGGTAGTGTTGATACTACGTGGGTAACCACCGATAGCGTATTCGTAAAGCTTGTTCCGCGCGACACCACCCTTAAGGATATCAAGGATATTAAGCCCCCAATAAAGGAACCAATCCGATTTTCGGAGGTGGCTCCTTGGGCCGGATTAGGCTTACTCTTAGCTGCAATTATTGTTCTGCTTGTTATGTACTTGCATAGTCGCAAGCAAAATAAGCCATTCCTCAATATCTTTAAGCCAAAAGAACCCGCTCATGTTGTTGCTCTTAGGGAGTTGATGCTGCTTGAGGAGAATAGGGAGTGGGCTTCGGACAATCCCAAACTGTTCTATACCAAGCTAATCGATATTCTTCGGAATTACCTGGAAGGCCGTTTTCAGATTAATGCTCCTGAGCAAACTACAAGCGAGATTCTTTCTGAAATAGCTAGGCTTGATTTCGACTTTTCTCCCTACATTGAAACCCTTCGCGAGTTGCTCTTTACTTCCGACCTGGTAAAATTTGCTAAGCATGTAACTACCATCGATGAGAACCGTCGCTTTTTGAGCTTTGCAATCAATTTTGTAAACAGCACTAAACCTATTGAAAGTTCCAACGATGGTGAAAATCCAACTGATGAGATAAAGAGTGCCGATAATACCGATTTATCAACCAGCGATTCAAACTAACCGGTTATGCTTTTAGTAGTTTATGCAAACCCAAAGCTTTTATACCTGTTACTGCTAATTCCAGCTTTAGTGGGGTGGTATATTTACAGGTTACATAAATCGAGGGCTGCGCTTGTAATTTCAACAGCTAAACACTTTGATAATACGGGCAAGTCAGTAAAGGTATATTTGCGGCATTTACCCTTTGCTTTAAGAATGTTAGCATTGGCATTGGCCATTGTTGCTTTGGCCAGGCCACAATCAACTAATATCCAACGGAACGTTACCACCGAAGGTATTGATATTGTGTTATCGCTCGATGTATCGGGTAGTATGCTCGCCCGTGATTTTAAGCCCGATAGGCTTGAGGCTGCAAAGAGTTTGGGCATTAATTTTATAAGTGGCCGAGCAAACGACCGAATTGGACTCGTAATTTTTGCAGGTGAAAGTTTTACCCTTTGCCCATTAACTACCGACAGAGCAACTCTGATTAATCAGTTTAAAGCTGTAGATATTGGTGTGCTTGAGGATGGCACAGCTATAGGCTCCGGATTAGCCACAGCTATTTCCCGTTTAAAGGATAGCGATGCTAAAAGTAAGGTGATAATCCTCCTCACCGATGGGGTTAATAACCGTGGTGAGATAGCGCCAATGACCGCAGCCGAAATGGCAAAAACCTTTGGTATTAGGGTTTACACCATTGGGGTAGGGACATATGGAACGGCTCCTTATCCCGTTCAAACCCCCTTTGGAACCCGTTACCAGGATGTGCAGGTTGAAATTGATGAAGATTTGCTGAAAGGTATTGCTCAGATGACTGGTGGCGAATACTTCAGAGCAACAAACAATAAGGCGCTTGAACAGGTTTACCAGAAAATTGACCAGATGGAAAAATCAAAAATAGAGGTTAATGAGTATGCTAAGCGCGAGGAAAAGTATCGCGGCTGGTTATTGGCAGCCTTTATTTTGCTTTTACTGGAATTTGTTCTACGTAGAACTTATTTATTAGGAATTTAATTTTAGGATTGCCATGTTTCGTTTTTCTAACCCAGAATATCTTTATCTCTTACTGCTTATACCAGTAATTATTGGATTATTCTGGTATTCCGTTCGTAAGCAAAAGCAGTGGATTACTAGTTTTGGCATATACAAAACCATCCTAAAATTAATGCCAGGGCATTCGTTCAAGCGCTACTGGATTAAGTTTATCATTGCCACTGCTGCATACATTATTATCATTATTGCACTTGCTGGCCCACAGGTAGGTGCCAAGCTTACCGAGGTAAAACGCAAGGGTATGGAGATGATTATTGCCCTTGATGTTTCCAATAGCATGCTAGCACAGGATATCAAACCAAATCGTATTGAGCGTGCCAAACAAGCCATTTCGCAGCTTATCGATAGGTTTAACAACGACCGTATTGGATTGATAGTTTTTGCTGGCGATGCCTACATTCAACTCCCCGTTACCAACGATTATGCATCGGCTAAACTCTTTTTGTCATCAATAAACCCAGGAATGGTTCCTAAGCAGGGAACTGCCATAGGCAGGGCTATTGAGCTGGCGGTAAATTCCTTTTCGCCCAATGCAAATACCGGAAAGGTGATAGTTTTAATTTCCGATGGCGAAAACCATACCGACGATCCTATTGAAGCTGCAGCAATGGCTGCCGAAAACGGCATTTCTATCTACACCATTGGCATTGGTTCTCCTGAAGGGGCACCTATTCCCCTAGGGAATAATCAGGAGTTCCTTAAAGATGCCGATGGGAAGGTAGTTATTACCCGATTGGATGAGGAAACCCTAACAAAAATTGCTGTTACCGCTAACGGGAGGTATGTTAGGGCTTCAAATACCCAGTTTGGTTTATTGCCAATTTATGAGTCGCTTAAAAAGGTTGACCGTAAAGCAATTAAGGATAAGGTTTACTCCGAGTACAATGAGCAGTATCAGTATATATTGGCTATCGCCATTGCGCTTTTATTTGCTGAAATAATCGTCCTTGACCGTAAAACTTCGCTTTTATCAAAGGTAAACCTTTTTGGTACCGATAAAACAAGGGAGGAGATATGAGAAAAGATATTGTACTTATCATTCTTTTAGCTGGACTCACGGTTAACACTTTTGCTCAAAGTGAGCATAAGCTAATACGACGTGGTAATAGGGCATATAGTAAAAACGATTATTTGGAGTCCGAAGTACAATACCGTGAAGCACTTGAGAGGAATAAGCATTCCTTCAAGGCAAACTTCAACCTTGGCGATGCCCTCTACAAGCAAAACAAATTCTCTGATTCCGATTCAATCTTTAATGGCATAAACACATCCGCCCTTTCCGATGCTGATAAGTCAATGATTTATTACAATAGAGGGAATTCGCTTTTCAAGCAAAATAAGTTTAAGGAAAGCGCCGATGCCTATAAAATGGCCCTCAGGTATAATCCAAACGATATTGACGCTAAGTATAACCTTTCTGAGGCACTTAGAATGATGCAGAACCAGCAGAACCAGAACAACAATCAGCAGCAAAACAATAACACCGATAGTAAGGATAACAAGGATCAGAAAGACGATAAAAAGCAAGACAAAAAGGAAGATAAAAAGGATAATAACAACAATAAACAGGACAATCAACAGAATAACCAGAATAAAAATAACCAACAACAACAACCCAAGATTTCGAAAGAGGATGCAGAGCGAATGCTACAGGCATTACAGCAACGCGAAAAGGACATTCAGGATAAACTAAATAAAAAACAAGCCAAGCCGGTTTCGGGGGCTTCAATCAAAAACTGGTAAACCCTATGAAACGATACCTAAGCGGAATACTATTGCTTTTCATCAGTGGTTACTTACTGTCCCAGGAAGTAACCTTACAGGCATACGCACCAAATCTGGTTGAAGTGGGTGAGCAGTTCAGCTTATCGTTTACTTTAAATGCTAAACCATCAGAGTTTAAGGCTCCCTCAATTGTTGATTTTGATATATTGGCTGGTCCTAGTACATCCAGTAGCACTAGTATTGAGGTGATTAACGGTAAAGTTACCCAGAGTCAATCCTATACCTACACATACATACTTGTTGCAAACAAGGAGGGGAAATTTACCATTGAGCCTGCTGAGGCTGTTGTGGGCAAAGAGCGTATTCGCTCAAATCCTATTACAGTAGAGGTGGTAAAAACATCATCGGGGAGTGCAGCAAGCAGAGCCAGCCAGCCAGCATCGCGAAGCGTTAGGGAAACTCAAGCCGATGATCTACCGGGCGATGAGCTGTTTGTTACCATTGAACTTACCAGGAAATCAGCCTATGTGGGCGAACCCATTGAGGCAGTAATAAAGATATATACCCGGGTAAGCATTTTGGCTTTTGAAGATGCTAAATTTCCTGCATTCGATGGTTTTTGGAGCCAGGAGATTAAAAGTTCTCCAAATGTCAACTTTGAGCGTGCCAATGTGAATGGCAAAATTTATAATGCGGGCGTAATTCGCCGTTACCTCCTTTTCCCTCAGAAAGCTGATAAAATTGAAATTGATCCCTTTGAGTTGTTAGTGGTTTACCAGGGGCCTAGATCTGGCCCGCGTTCTATTTTCGACGAGTTTTTTGGTGGAGGGTTCGAAACATACCGTAAACGCCTTGTTAGTAAACCGGTTAGTATAAATATCAAAAAACTACCATTGCCTGAGCCACAAGGTTACACTGGAGCTGTTGGTAACTTCAAAATTGATGCATCGGTTGATAAGAATAGCCTTAAAGCTAACGATGCTTTTACCTACAGGTTTAAAATATCAGGGAAAGGAAACCTTAAGCTAATTGGGAACCCAAAACTTAATTTCCCCTCAACATTTGAAGTTTTTGACCCAAAAATTTCCGAGAACATTTCGGTTGATGAGGGTAATACAATGGGTAGCAAAACATACGAGTATGTTTGCATACCAAGAGCTGGCGGTAATTTCAGCATAGAACCGGCTGTGTTTTCTTATTTTGACCCTGATAAGGAATCTTATATAACCCTTAAAACATCAACTATTTCTGTTGCCGTAAGTGCCGATTCGTCAAGCACTGGCAATGTTATGGTTGCAAGTTTTGGCAAGGAAGATATCAAGTTTATCGGGAAAGATATTCGATTTATTAAAACATCAAGCTCTGCTTTCAAATCAAAATCTGCCTTTTGGGTTACGTCGGGTTACTATCAACTTCTATACATATTACTAATTGCAATATTCATTACATTTTCGTATCTATTCCGTCGCTATCGCCAGCGAATGCAAGATGTAGCCTTGGTTAAAACCCGGAGGGCAAGCAAGGTAGCCCAGAAACGACTCAAAATGGCGTCGCAACTACTTGAGCAGAACAATAATGCCCAGTTCTTTGAGGAGATCCATAAAGCTATTTGGGGGTATGTGTCCGATAAGCTCAATATTCCTTTGGCATCGCTAAGCCTCGATAATGCATCGGAGAAGCTAACCCAACAGGGTGTTGATGCCGACAGAATTTCTACTTTCCGTTCCATAGTTGAGACTTGCGAATATGCGCGTTTTGCCCCAATGGCAGAGCATTCGCAAATGACTGATATTTACGAGAAAACATTTTCGCTAATTGAGGATCTGGAAGATACTCTAAAACGTAAGTAAATTTGATATTAAAACTTTCAGGAAATGAAACGCATTCTATACATATCATTAATGATAGTTCCTGTTAGCCTGTTTGGGAAGGTAACCTTGCAAAATCCCGATTCACTTTTCGCACTGGCTAATAAATACTACACTGAGGGGAAATATTCCGAAGCTGTTACCCATTATGAGGCTATTGTAGCAAACGGAAAGGTGAGTGCAGAGCTTTACTTCAACCTTGGGAATGCCTATTTTAAGCTAAACGATATAGCCCACGCCATTCTCAATTTCGAGAGAGCTTACCTGCTAAACCCTGGCGATGACGATATCTCTTTTAACCTCGAACTAGCCCGTGCTTACACTACTGACAAGATTGAGGCTATCCCTGATTTTTTCGTGGTTAAGTGGGTAAAGTCCATTTCCAACCTATTTAGCTCTAACACTTGGGCTTTTCTTGCTATTTCATCATTTATAATTGCACTGATTTTATTTATGATTTTTCAGTTCTCTGGTAAATATTTAATAAAGAAATACGCTTTTATCATTTCATGGTTTTCTGCTTTTATTTTCATTGTGTCACTTGCTTTTAGTGTTTCGCAAAAAAATAGAATTGTAAATTCCAACCACGCTATTGTAACTTCCTCCGCCGTTTCGGTAAAAAGTTCTCCTTCGGAGAGTTCAAATGACCTTTTCATACTCCACGCAGGAACAAAGGTCGAGACCTTACGAAATGTTGGTGAGTGGTGCGAAATTCGGATTGCCGACGGCAATAAGGGATGGTTACCCAAATCAGCATTTGAAAGAATATAATTCTGGCAATAGGTAAAGTAAAGGTAGTTGTCTGTTTTAATTATTAGCGCGCTCTTTGGGGTGCTCTGAAAAAAGTTTTGCAAAACCTTAAAACTTATTATCAACCTTATTCTATCAGGGTTGATGGTTACTAAAATCGCTTGGAATTTTACATTTCTTTTCCTTTTTCGGTTTTCATTAAAACATTTCGTCCCATTTAGTGTTTACCTTTTACAACTAAAAAGTAAACGTTATGAAAATTTTAGGTATGATAATTCTGTTAGCTACAACACTTAGCACCACAAATGCACAAAATGTAAGTTTCCATAGTTTTGTGGTAACCGATATCGATGGCAACGAGTTTCCTCTCTCAAAGCTTAAGGGAAAAAAGGTAATGGTTGTTAATACTGCATCAAAATGTGGGTTTACACCACAGTACGAGGATTTACAAGCGCTTTACGATAAATACAAGGATAAAAACTTTATTATTATTGGATTTCCGGCCAATAATTTTATGGGGCAGGAACCTGGAACCAATCAGGAAATTAAGGAGTTTTGTACTACCCGTTTTAGTGTATCCTTCCCTATGATGGCAAAAATATCGGTTAAGGGGAACGACATCCATCCGCTGTACCAGTGGCTTACCCAAAAAAGTATGAATGGTGTAATGGATAGCGAGGTTAAATGGAATTTCCAGAAATACCTGATAGACGAAAATGGCAAACTTGTCGATGTGATACCACCAAAGGAAAAACCAAACAGCGAAAAGGTAATTAAATGGATTGAAGGGAATTAAGTAAAAAGGCCTCACTTACGAGGCCTTTTTCTTTTGTCTGTCCTTCTCTCGTTTATAATTTTTATTGGCAAGCTCCATAGTGGTTAGGTACCCTAAATCCACAACCTTTTCAAAAACTTCAGGGTTAAGGGTTTCTGGCTTATCAGTAGCTTGATGCAGATACTTATATCCACCACTGGTGTTGAAGTAAAGCGTAGGAATACCTGCTTCGTAAAAAGGTTGGGCATCGGCACCACCGCCACCAAATGTTTTGGGACTTAGTAGTTTGGTGTTTCTTTTATCTATCTTTTTGGCTTTTTTCCAAAGCTTCGGATAGCTCAACCTGCCACCAATGGCAATACTATCGCCTTGTCCAATACAGTCAAAGTTGAGCATGGCTACCACCTTATCGGCATTAAAGGGCATATTTGCAACAAAATGTTTTGATCCTTTTAGGCCGGATTCTTCTGACGAAAAGGCCACAAAAACAACTGAACGGAGGGGCTTCGTAGTTGATTTGTTTATTGCTTCGGCAATTGCAATTAACCCGGCAACGCCCGATGCATTATCATTTGCCCCAGGAAAGTAAAGCTTATCGCCCTGGTAGCCAACATGGTCAAGGTGCGCTCCCAGGATAATATATTCATGCTTAAGCTTAGGGTCAGAGCCTTCAATATAGCCCACAACATTAAAAGTCTTTTTTGCTTCCTGGTAAACGGCACGTACATTGATGTAAACTGATTTATCGGTTTCAACGGAGTGGGGGGCTTTATCGCGTTTTATCATTTCATAGTAATCGGCGGCTTTGTAGGGTAACTTGCTAAAAAGGCTATCGGTAAACCTACTGCCGGCATGTATCATTGTGAAATCAGCTAGATGTGGCTTAGGGCCACAGGCTATGCTCCCATATACCATGGTGTTTGGTGTCATGTGGGGTTCACCGATAAAGATTATGGCTTTAGCACCTAATTCTTTTGCTATTCGAGCCTTTCCCCGTGGCGATACATCGCCCCAACTACCGGAACTGGCTTGCCAGGGTGGGGTCGATTTGAATACTATAACAATTTTATTGCGGACATCAATACTTCGGTAATCGTTGTATTCATCATTTTTTATACCAAATCCGGCAAAAACAGTTTCACCTCGTACTTCCCCTGAACCGGTAAATCCCCTACATACAAAATCCTCTCCTAAATACATGGGTTGTGTAGGGCGATTGTTCTGATCTAAAAGAAATACTCTTGCATCCAGTATGTAGTTAACCTCTTCATCAAACTCCTGTAGCATGGTGTTCCCCAACAATGGATTTAAACCGGCATTTTTAAACCTTGTAGCAACGTAACGTGAGGCCTGCTCATACTCTACCGAACCAGGCAGCCGCCCTTTAAATCGCTCTGACGATAGGAATTTAACGGTGTTCATCAAATCCTTGCTGTCGATAGGGCTTTGCTGAATTTTTGTTTGGCTTATAGCCAAATTATTGGTTACCAAAATTCCAGCCAGAATAACATAACATTTCCACATCGCATTCATGGTTTTAGAGCCTAAATTTAGAAATTTTATGGTAATATTTTTATTTGCGTAAATTTGCAGTGCAATAGTAATATTTTCAAATGGCTCCCGACTTTCTTCAATCCGATTTATATCTGTATGGTGTTTTACCATTGCTCATCTTTTTTGCTCGAATATGCGATGTAACCATAGGGACATTGCGAATTATTTACGTTTCCAAGGGTCAACGCCGCATTGCTCCCATTTTAGGTTTTTTTGAGGTGTTTATTTGGATTGTCGCCATAAGCCAAATCATGAAAAACCTCAACAATTTTGCCTGTTACTTTGGCTATGCCGCTGGTTTTGCTACAGGCAACTATATTGGCATGCTGGTAGAGGAGCGATTGGCTATTGGAAAGGTATTGGTCAGGGTGTTTTCAACCGATAATGTAGCCGATCTTGTTCAGATCCTCAATGCCAGCGGATTCGGTGCAACTTCCTTTCAGGCTCACGGCGCACAGGGTGAGGTAAGTATTGTTTACTCCGTTATTAACCGGAAGAATCTCCCTGACGTTCAGAGTCTTCTTTTAAACTTTAACCCAAACCTTTTCTACGTGGTAGAGGATATAAGAAAGGTAAATAAGGGAATTTTTCAGGCAACAGTTAAACCAAAAATATCCATTTTTGAGCGTTGGCGCAAGGGGAAGTAGATTACCTTACCCTATGAGGCATCCCTTCCGGTGTTTCAATTGAAAACTCTACCATTCCTGCCACTCTACCGTTGCTGTACCAAGGAGTTTGGTGTATTAATTTATTAACTCCATTCTTTTCAATAGTATATGTGTTTGATTTTCCTGTGGCCATAAGTTCTTTGATTATACTTACCGAATTCTCGGAATGGCAGTCAAAAAGATTTTTTCCAATAAGTTCCTTTCCACCCCAGCGTTCAAAAACCTTTTGCGATTTTTCGTTCATGTAAAGAATAGTTCCTGCTGTATCGCAAATTGTTATGGCAAAGTCTACACTATTTGGCCAGCTTAATAAATCTGTATTCATTGAAGTGCTTTTTTTACAAGGCAAAGGTAATCTTAACCCGGGATTAGTCAATAGAAACACAATAAAACATTTAAACATTTTGTTTCTACTTGACTTCCCGACTTATCAAAATCTTTTATTTCGAGATACCGGAATAAATGTCGTTTAGTTATGGTTATTTGTCATGTTGCGCGCAAGCGAAAAATAACGCTGTCGTGCTGAGTCCCGATTTATAGGGATAGACTTCGCCGAAGCATCTCTTTACCTTTAATCCCTGTTGTTTTTTGTAAACCGCTCTTTGCCATGCTTTTCTGTTGCGATGCAACG
Source organism: Tenuifilum sp. 4138str (assembly GCF_041102575.1). Taxonomy (NCBI): domain Bacteria; kingdom Pseudomonadati; phylum Bacteroidota; class Bacteroidia; order Bacteroidales; family Tenuifilaceae; genus Tenuifilum; species Tenuifilum osseticum. The sequence goes on from NZ_JBGCUE010000001.1 coordinate 411,537, forward strand.
CTTACTCCTTGTTCTTTGGAAAATGTATTGCGTGCATCGCTATGCATGTGGGAATAACCATGGTGTTACAAACATTACGCCCCTACGGGGCTGGAAGCGTTGTTCGTGAAACTATTGTCATGTTGAGCGCAAGCGAAACATCTCATGGGGTCGATTAGAGATCCTTCGCTACGCTCAGGATGACAAATGAAGTCATTCGTTTAAGTTACTCAATGTTCGTTGGTTCATGAAATTGACCTCACCCCCTCCCCTCTCCTGATAGGAGAGGGGAGAAGCATTTAGGAGACCTTATTGCAGGGCTAAAGTCTCCCCTCTCAGGGGAGATTTAGAGGGGTCATCTGGGTTGAATATGGGAAACGACCTCACTTTACCCATATTCCTGAGGGGGAATGGAGCGGAAGAAGCAAGCAGTGGCATAAAAGCCTGACCCGGCAATGGGTCGGGGGTGGAACGTGGCGGTGGGCTTAGCAAGCGATACCACATGAGTCACGCCACAGGCGTGGCGAATAGTATCGCGTGGCAGTTCCACCCGCGGGGCACCCATCGGGTCGGGCTTTTCAGCCTTGATTTTCTTTGGTTCTTTCTTGTATCAAGACAAGAAAGAACGTATAAATCGTTATTTGAGAAGTTTTTCCTTTGCGATGCAACGTTTTAGTTTTAAGCTTTGGAATTTCATTTCGTGCATCGCTATACATGTATGAGTAATCATGGTGTTACAAATATTACGCCCCTACGGGGCAGGAAGCGTTGTTCGTTGTTCGTGAATCATTGTTTGTAAATGCCACGTCATATACTCTGTGTAACACCGTGTTACACTGTGTAACTCTGTGATACTTGCTGTTGCTTATTTCATGAGACGGTTGTCATGCTGAGACTAGCCGGTGCATCACTTTGTACCTTCATTCACTTTTTTATTGAGATTTCTCGATACTGCCTATCCCGTATATCAGGACTAGACACCGGTTAACGTTTCACGGCTCACGGTTCACGTTTAACGGACCCAAACTTCCTCTAACTCCATCATATTCTGTCTATTCCGACTCATTCCGATTCATTCAGACTGATTCCTCTAAAATTAGCCCGGTTGAATTTGTTAATTCATGGTACTTAATGGAGATTGAGTTTATTGATAGAAACAAACGAGCGGCTCAAATTTTTTTTACTATCTTGCACGGAATAAAAAAACAATAGGTGAAAAAGGTAAATTCTTTACGTACACCCATTTACAGGGATTCAGGATTCTGGCTCAAGGACATCCCAACCATGAAAAAGGCGTTTGCCGATGAGGTAAACCACCCTGCTGACCCAGACCTATATATCTACTCCCGCTACCGTAATCCCACCGTTGTTCAAACTGAACAGGAACTTGCTAAAATCGAAGGTTCTGTTTGGGCTCTCCTAGCTCAATCAGGATTAGCAGCAATTGATATTGCCCTTTCCATTTTTCAGGTAAATGCTCAACCGGTGAAGTGGCTGTACTTCTCTGAAATTTACGGGGGTACTAATACCTTTATCGATAAGGTTTTAGTTGCGCGTCGCGGATTCAATATTGTCAGGTTTACACCAACCAACGATTCATACTCGCTCAGCCAGTTTGAAAGGTTGATGGAACAGCAAAGGCCTGATGTGGTGTTCCTTGAGGCTATTTCAAACCCCATGCTCATTGTTGCCGATGTGCCTGAAATAGTTAAGATTTCAAAGCGATTTGGGGCAAAGGTTATTGTCGATAACACATTTGCAACACCATACATCCTTAAACCGTTAGATTTTGGAGCCGATTTGGTTATCCATAGTGCAACCAAATACCTGGCAGGGCACGGCAACCTCTCAGCGGGAGTGGTTTGTGGTAACGATATCGATTTGCTTAAACAAGCAATTGAGTACCGCAAGCTGGTTGGCCATATGATTTCCCCTGACGATGCCTATCGGCTTAGCGATTACCTGAAATCGTTTCACTTACGTATTTCACAGCATTTTTCAAATGCACAGCGTATCGCAGAGTTTCTTTCAAAACACCCTGCGGTGGAAAAAGTTCTCTACCCATCAATGCCCTATCATCCAACAAACAACATTGCAAGCAAAATATTTCGCAAAGGGTATGGTGGAATTGTGACCTTTGACATTAAAGGCAATTCCTTTACCAATAAACAAGAGAATTGCAACTCTTTTATCCAGTTGGTTTCGCACAATATTCATCTCATTCCAACCCTTGGAGATGCTGACACGATACTGATGCCCGTAGAACCTGTGTGGGGCGACAGGTATCCTTTCCCTGGAATGGTAAGGTTGTCAATTGGCATTGAACCCCCTGAGAGCTTAATCAATGTGTTAAAAAATGCTCTGGACAAAATAAGTTGTTAACATGCTAACGATTGCAAAAAGTTAAAATATTTTAATGTTATATTAATAACAAGTATTTCGCTTATGATTATTTTATTGATTATTAGGTCAATGTGCTATAAAAACATTGATTTGATTGCTAATTTTTAGGTAAAATCATAACAATTGTCATATTTTTGCCTATAACCTAAACATTATTTTTGCCGTAACAGGTTGCAGATATTTGAACTAACATAATCACCGAAAACCCTAAAAACACATAATACAGGAGGAATAAGCTATGCAGAATAAGCTTCAAGAGTTAACTGAGAAGATATATCGCGAAGGTCTGGAAAAGGGACAGGCTGAAGCTAATCAGCTTGTGACCAAGGCTAAGGATGAGGCAGCACGTATAGTGGCCGATGCTAAAGCTGAAGCCGAAAGAATTATAGCCGCTGCCCGAAAGGAGGCCGACGATTACCGCAAAAATATCGATACCGAGGTTGCTCTTTCCGCCAAGCAGGTTATCAGCGGGGTCAAACAGCAAATAGTTTCCTTAATTGAAACCAAACTTTACGAAGCCCCACTGGTTGACGCCCTTAAGGATGCCGATTTTGTGAAAAAGGTAATTGAAACTGCTATCAACCGTTGGGAACCTAACTCAGCCGAGAGCGTTAGCCTGCGTGTACTTGTTCCCGAAGAAATGGCTAAAACCATTACCGACCATTTCACCACCAAAACCCATGCATTGCTCAATAAGGAGGTCGAAATTCAGGTTGATAGGGCTATAAAGTATGGTTTCCGCATTGGTCCAAAGGATGGTAGCTACGTGGTTAGCTTTACCGAAACCGATTTTGAGAACCTCTTTAAGGACTTCATGCGTCCAAAAATAGTTGCAATGCTTTTTGGAGGTAAGTAGAATGATGCGAAACTACTACTACCTGGTGGCTGGCCTCCCGGAACTGATTATGGATCAGGACCGAAAGGACTTCAGCGTAAACGCTTTGAAACAGGAAGTTAAGGAACAGGTTTCCTCTTCCGATTACCGCCTGGTAGAGTTCCTGCACTTGCCCTACGATAACGACAACTTTCTCAATAAGCTACTCAACCGTGGACTTGAGTTCAACGACTTGGGCTCCTACGAGAAATTTGTTTTTGATGAGCTCGATGAGAATATTCATCAGCTCCCACAATACATGCAGGATTTTTACTACCGCTTTACAGGCAAACAGCGCTCTGCCGATGATGCGGTTGACCAGGATGAGCAGCCAAGGGATATTTTTGAGGTAGAAAAACTTCCTGAGATTAGGTTCCTGGAATCTTTTTATAACCTTGCCCTTAGCCAAAACAACGATTTTATAAGGTACTGGTTCAGTTTTCAGCGCGATTTTAATAATGTGCTTACCGCGCTTAACTGTCGCAGGCTTGGGATCGATCCTGCAACTCAACTGGTTGGCAATAACTGGCTTACTGAGGTTCTGGCTAAAAGTCAGGCCGCTGATTTTGGCCTAAAGCGCGAAGTTGACTATATCGATAGGCTGATCCAGGCTACCGATATCACTGATGTTTTGGAGCGTGAGCGTAAGCTTGACCTTATTAAGTGGGACATGTCTGTTGAGTTTACTACTTGGGACTACTTTAATATCAACTTTATACTTGGTTTCTTTGTTCGTGCCGGTATTGTCCATCGTTGGCTAAAGCTCGATGCCAAGACCGGTGAGGAACTTTTCAAGAAACTTTTCGATGATCTTAAGTCATCCTACAATCTCTCCGAGAAATTTTAAAGCGATTATTAATTAACAATTAACATAATGAAAACTCAAGGAAAAGTAACCGGAATAATTTCGAACCTTGTGGTTGTTGAAGTCGATGGCCCGGTTGCCCAGAACGAGATTTGCTATATCAATCTCGCTGGCACAAAGCTTATGGCCGAGGTTATCAAGGTTATTGGGAAACTGGCTTACGTGCAGGTGTTCGAGAGCACTCGCGGCCTTAGAGTAGGAACTCCTGTTGAGTTCCAAGGGCACATGCTCGAAGTTACTCTTGGCCCTGGCCTCCTCTCCAAAAACTACGATGGGCTTCAGCACGACTTAGATAAAATGAAGGGCATTTTCCTTCAACGAGGCGATTATACTGACGCCCTCGATTTTGACTCGGAATGGGATTTTACTCCTCTTGTTGAGCCCGGTGCTCAGGTAAGCGCCGCCGATTGGCTTGGCGAGGTTCCTGAAAACTGGGTTAAGCACAAAATCATGGTGCCTTTCACCTTTACTGACAAATACACCGTAAAATCAATTGTTCCTGCTGGTAAGTATAAAGTATCCGATACCATTGCAGTGCTTGTTGATTCAAAGGGTGAAGAGCATAAGGTGACCATGTACCAAAAGTGGCCTGTAAAAAAAGCTATCACGGCATACAAGGAAAAACCCCGTCCATTCAAAATCCTTGAAACTGGAGTTAGGGTTATTGATACCCTTAACCCCATTGCCGAGGGTGGTACTGGATTTATTCCGGGGCCATTTGGTTGCGGAAAAACTGTGCTACAGCACGCCTTGGCTAAACAGGCTAATGCCGATATGATTATTATGGCAGCCTGCGGTGAGCGTGCCAATGAGGTGGTTGAGATTTTTACTGAGTTTCCTCACCTCGATGACCCCCGTACAGGTCGTAAGCTAATGGAACGTACTACCATAATTTGTAATACATCTAACATGCCGGTAGCAGCCCGTGAGGCATCGGTTTACACCGCAATGACTATTGCTGAGTACTACCGCTCCATGGGTTTAAAGGTTCTGCTTTTGGCCGACTCTACATCCCGTTGGGCTCAGGCTCTGCGTGAAATGAGTAACCGTCTTGAGGAACTTCCTGGTCCCGATGCTTTCCCAATGGACCTTCCGGCTGTAATTGCCAACTTCTACGCCCGTGCTGGTTTCGTTTACCTCAATAATGGCAGCACTGGTTCAGTTACTTTCATCGGTACCGTTTCGCCCGCTGGCGGTAACCTTAAGGAGCCTGTTACCGAATCAACCAAAAAGGCTGCCCGCTGTTTCTATGCGCTCTCGCAGCAACGCGCCGATAGTAAACGTTATCCAGCCATCGACCCAATGGATAGCTACTCTAAGTACCTTGAGTATCCTGAAATTCAGGAATTCCTGAATAAGAATGTCAACGAAACCTGGGTTGATATGGTAATGAAGGCAAAGAATATCATACAGCGAGGTAGGGAAGCCTTTGAACAAATCAACATCCTTGGTGACGATGGCGTTCCTCTCGACTATCACGATCGTTATTGGAAGGCCGAGATCATTGACTTTGTTGTATTGCAACAGGATGCTTTCGATAAAATTGATTGTAATACGCCATTGAAGCGCCAGCGATATATGCTTGAAAAGGTTATGCAGATATGTGATACTAACTTCCATTTCGATGGTTTTGAGCAATGCTCATCGTATTACAAACGCATTATCAACGCGCTTAAGCAAATGAACTACTCTGAGTTCCAGTCCGAAGAGTTCTATAACTACGAGAAGGAACTTGAAACAATTCTTAACGAAAGAAGGGTACAGTAATGGAAACTAAAGCATTTCAGAGAATATACACCCAGCTAACGGGTATCACAAAGGCAACCGTATCGCTTCGGGCCCAAGGTGTAGCTAACGAGGAATTAGCTATGGTTCACGGTCGGTTGGCTCAGGTTGTAAAAATTATGGGTGATATGGTTACCCTACAGGTGTTTAGCGGCACTGAGGGTATCCCTACCAATGCCGAGGTTGTTTTCTTTGGCGAACCCCCAAAACTTAAAGTAGGCGACGATTTGGCAGGGCGCTTTTTCGACGCCTATGGCCGTCCCATGTTTGGCGATTCGGAGATCGAGGGTGAACCCCGTGAGATTGGTGGCCCTTCGGTTAACCCCCTTCGCCGTAAACAACCCTCGGAGCTCATTGCTACCGGTATTGCAGGTATCGACCTAAACAATACTCTTGTTACCGGTCAAAAGATACCTTTCTTTGCTGACCCCGACCAGCCCTTTAACCAGGTTATGGCTATGGTAGCACTACGGGCTCAGGCCGATAAAATCATTCTTGGCGGCATGGGACTCTCAAACGACGACTTCCTTTTCTTCAAGAATGTGTTCGAAAATGCTGGTGCGCTCGACCGTATCATTAGCTTTGTTAATACTACTGAGCAGCCCCCTGTTGAACGCTTGCTTGTTCCCGATATGGCATTAACCGCAGCCGAGTACTTTGCGGTTGAGAAAAAGGAAAAGGTACTAGTTCTTCTAACCGATATGACCCTCTACGCCGATGCGTTGAGTATTGTATCGAACCGTATGGATCAAATCCCCTCAAAGGACTCCATGCCAGGATCGCTTTATTCTGACCTAGCAAAGATATACGAGAAAGCCGTTCAGTTCCCCGATGGCGGTTCAATCACCATTATTGCAGTAACCACACTATCGGGTGGCGATATTACGCATGCTATCCCCGATAACACTGGTTACATCACCGAGGGTCAGCTCTTCCTCCGTACCGATAGCGATACCGGTAAGGTTATCGTTGACCCGTTCCGAAGCCTCTCCCGTTTGAAACAGCTTGTTATTGGTAAGAAAACCCGCGAGGATCATCCTCAGGTTATGAACGCTGCAGTTCGTCTGTATGCCGATGCTGCAAATGCAAAAACCAAGCTGGAAAACGGCTTCGACCTTACTGAGTACGATGAGCGTGCCCTTAAGTTTGCCCACGACTATTCCGAAAAGTTGCTGGCAATTGATGTTAACGTAGAGGTTGATACCATGCTCAATACTGCATGGCAACTCTTTGCCAAGTATTTCTCTAAAACCGAAGTGGCCATTAAGAACGAACTGGTTGAGAAATACTGGCCTGCAAACTAATAATGTGCTAAAATCATGGCAATTAAGTTTCAGTTCAATAAAACATCGCTTAACGAGCTCAATAAGCAGCTTAAAATCCGCCAAAGAGCTTTGCCTACCCTAAAAAATAAGGAGTCGGCTTTGCGTATGGAGGTTAAGCGCGCTAAGAATAGGATGCAGGAACTCGAGGAACAACTGGCTAAACGCATCAAGGATTATGAGTATATGGTTAGCCTTTGGGGAGAGTTTGAGCGTAACCTGATTCAGATTGACGATGTTAGGCTTGGAACTATCAAAATTGCCGGGGTAAAAATACCTGTTCTACAAGAGGTAATTTTTAGTGTTAAAGAGTATAGCGTTTTTGCGCGCCCTTACTGGTATACCGATGGAGTAAAAATTCTAAAGGAGTTAGCCGAAATTGGTATTGAACGCGATTTCTACCACGAAAAAATGCGGCTCCTTGACCATGCGCGTAAGAAAACAACACAAAAGGTAAACCTTTACGAAAAGGTTCAAATTCCCGGCTATGAGAACGCCATTCGGAAGATTAAGCGATTCCTCGAGGATGAGGAAAACCTTTCGAAGTCGGCTATGAAGATAGTGAAGAAACGATACGAAAACGTGGAGGTTGAGTCATGATAACACCAATGTATAAGTACAACTTCCTGGTTTATCACCGCGATTTCGACGATTTCCTGCTTAAACTTCAGGATTTGGGTGTGGTTGATATTTCCATGGAAAACCGAAACGTTGACGAGGATGAAAAGGAGATTCTGGCCCGAATCAATAGGATAGTTACTGCTATCAAGTTCCTTGAAGGCCGAAAAGCTCCTGACGAAAAAATCACACTCAGCCTTTCAGCCGATGAAATTGTTTCGCGTGTTGAGTTGCTTCAACGTGAACGGGAGCAATTTGAAAATGCTATTAAAAAAGCCCAAAAGGAATTGGCAGAGGTTGAACCGTGGGGTAATTTCGATTTAAAGTTGCTTAACAGCCTTGCCGAAAAAGGTATTTCAATTCGATTTTTCATTGCACCCGAGAAAGTTTTTAATGAGGACTGGGTAAATGAGTATCCTATTGAAATAGTTAACCATACCAATGGACTATACTACTTTGTAATGGTTAATTATACAGGCGAGGCTATTTCGCCCGATGTTCAGGAGGTTCGAACACCGCAGTTCTCAGTTAAACAAAAAGATGAAGAAATCCATCGCTACCATAATCGTATCGATGAAATTAATTCTGAACTCGATTTTCTAGCTCTTTACATCGATTTGCTTAAAAAAGAGCAGATTGAACTTACCAATCAGCTCGATTTTAAGATGGTAAAGTCAAGCGCAATTGGCGAAGCCGGAAATACCATAATGGTGCTTGAGGGTTGGGTGCCTGAGGATTTGAATGAAAAGGTAAAAGAGGTTCTTGATGCCGAAAGTATTATCTACATTTCGTCTAAGGCCGATAAGAACGATAACGCGCCTATTCTCCTTCGAAACAGCAAATTCGCAAAGCTGTTTGAGCCCATAAGTAAACTTTTTGCCTTCCCAACCTATGCAGAATTGGACTTAACCCCATTCTTTGCACCATTCTTCATGCTCTTCTTTGGGTTCTGCTTTGGCGATGCGGGCTACGGTTTAATCTTTGTCTTAGGTGCCACAATCTATAAGTTTAAGGCAAAACCGGAATTTAAGCCAATACTAACATTGATACAACTATTAGGCTTGGCAACTGTTCTGTTTGGCGCCCTTACAGGAACTGTATTTGGTGCTAGCCTTGTTGAACTCGACATCCCTGCTCTTAAAAACTTTAAATCGTACTTTTTTGATCAGGATAAGATGTTTAAACTTTCGCTCATACTGGGTTTGGTGCAAATCGTATTTGGTATGTGCGTTAAGGCTGCAAACCTGTGGATACAGTATTCCTGGAAACATGCCATATCTACTATTAGCTGGGTGATACTTATTATCAGCATGCCAATCTTTTACTTCTTAGGACAAAATCCTGATAGTAGTTTGAAACTATTTGGTAATGTTCATTTAATCATTCTTGGTGTTGCTGGTGTTGGAATTATGTTTTTTAACTCACCCGGTAAAAACCCCCTATTCAACTTTGGATTAGGCCTTTGGGATACTTACAACATGGCTACTGGTCTTTTAGGCGATACCTTGTCATACATTCGTCTCTTTGCCCTTGGTTTGAGTAGCGGTATCCTGGGTGGCGTGTTTAATAGCCTTGCCTTTGGTATGGCCCCCGATACTCCGGTGCTAAAGCATATTGTTATTATTCTGATATTGTTTATTGGCCATTCCATTAACATTTTCATGTCTGCGTTAGGTTCACTTGTACATCCTATGCGTTTGACATTTGTTGAGTTTTATAAGAATGCAGGCTTTACCGGTGGTGGGAGGGGATATAATCCTTTCCGTAAGAATACGGCTGAAGCCCAATAAGTTTGAAATCGATTTATAATTTAAATAACCTAATAAATTTTAAACTATGGAACCAATCATTTTTGCTTACTTAGGAATTGGGATAATGATTATCCTTTCCGGTGTTGGAAGTGCTTATGGTGTTACCATTGCTGGTAACGCATCGGTTGGCGCTTTGAAAAAGGAACCTGGTGCATTTGGTAACTTCCTTGTTCTTAGCGCGCTTGCAGGAACACAGGGCCTTTATGGTTTTACCGGTTACTTTATGCTTAAAAATTTTCTTGTTCCTGAAATCACTTGGGCTCAAGCTGCTGCAATCTTTGGTGCAGGTTTGGCTATGGGATTTGTGGGACTTTTTTCAGCACTTCGCCAGGGACAGGTTTGTGCTAACGGTATTACTGCCATTGGTAATGGGCACAAGGTGTTTGTAAATACCCTTATCCTTGCTGTATTCCCAGAGCTTTATGCAATTATCTCCTTGGCTGCTGTATTCCTAATCAGCACCTCATTGTAGTTGAAATTCTTCACTTATCTAATAGGCGGCTTCCTTTTGGGTGGCCGCTTTTTACTTTGGGTAAAAAGGGATTTACTTTCGTTCTTATACCAAAAGAAATAGCTTTGCTGTTTGCGTTTCTCTTCAACGCTTCGGGCTACGTAAACCTTTTCGCCAGTATAGGGATTAATGCCTGTATAGTAAATTGTTGATGCAAGGGTCATGGGAGTGGGCGTGAAGTCCTGAACCTGTTCAAGCTTGAAGTTTAGCTTACGGGTTTCTTCGGCTAACTGCTTCATGTCTTGTTCTGTTGACCCAGGATGGCTCGATATAAAGTATGGAATTAATTGCTGTTTTTGGCCAAATTTTTCGTTCAAAGTATCAAACCACTGCTTAAGCTGCTTAAACAGCTCAAAAGTTGGCTTTCGCATTATTTTTAGTACTTTTTCCGATGTATGTTCGGGTGCCACCTTTAACCGCCCCGATACATGATGTAGAAATAGGTTTTCAAAATATTCCCGCTCGGCTTTACTATCCTTCCGGGTTATAAATAAATCGTAGCGTACCCCGCTGCCCACAAACGCTTTTTTTATTCCTTTTACCTTACGGACTTTATTGTATAGGTTGTTAATATGCTCATGGCTCGAATTTAGATTTTTACAGATATTCGGGTAGATACACGAAGGCCGTTTGCATTTGGTACAAATGCTTAAATCCTTTGGAACCATTCCATACATATTCGCCGATGGCCCACCCAGGTCACTGAGGTAGCCTGCAAAACCAGGGATTTTTTTTATTTTTTCAATCTCTTTCAGGATAGATTGCTCTGAACGCGACGAAATAAAACGTCCCTGATGGGCCGATATTGTACAAAAACTACACCCTCCAAAACACCCCCGATGTATGTTTACTGAGAATTTAATCATCTCCCACGCAGGAATGGTTTTCCCTTTGTATCGCGGATGGGGTAATCGGGTATAAGGTAAATCATACCATCTATCAATTTCATGGATTGTGGCAGGATTAAAGGGCGGATTTACTACTACACACTTATCCTCTATGGGTTCTATAAGAATTTTACTGTTTATCCTGTTCGATTCCTGCTCAATTAGCTTAAAGTTATTGGCAAATTTGAGTTTGTCGGTTATACACTCCTCGTATGAACTTAGTATTATAATATCCTCACCACGTTTATACTTATCAATATTGTGGTCAATGTAAGCAATTTGTGGTATCCCGCGTAGCGATTCAATTGCCATACCTTGGTCAAGCTTTTTAGCAATCTCAATAATGGCTTTTTCACCCATTCCATAAACCAGTATATCGGCTTCGCTATCAACTAAAATACTTGGTTTGAGGGTATCCGACCAGTAATCATAATGAGTTAATCTACGTAGCGAAGCCTCTACACCACCAATAATCAAAGGGGTGTTCGCATATAGTTTTTTGATTATTTGGGAGTATACAACTGTGGCATAATCGGGTCTAAAACCTGCTTTACCATCTGGGGTATAGGCATCATCGCTCCTTAATCTTTTAGCGGCCGTATAGTGGTTTACCATGGAGTCCATATTGCCGGCAGTAACGGCAAAGAAAAGCCTTGGCTCTCCCAGTTTTTTAAAGTCACGCAGGTCGTCGCGCCAGTTGGGTTGGGGTACAATAGCAACCTTAAACCCTTCGCTTTCCAGTACTCGTCCAATAACAGCAGCGCCAAATGCAGGATGATCAACATAGGCATCACCTGTAAATATTATGATATCGGGCTGTTCCCAGCCCAATGCTTTTATTTCTTTTACCGATGTGGGCAAAAATCCCATTTTATGTTGATTTGTTTATATGAAGCAAACTACTATCGCCATAGCTTAGGAACCTAAAATTGTTGTCTAAGGCAAATTGGTATATTTTTTTCCAATCGTTGCCAACTGCAGCAGCAACAAGTAAAAGAAGGGTAGAGCGTGGTTGGTGAAAATTGGTTATTAGGGCATCGCAGGTTTTTATTTCATAACCGGGAGCAATAATAATTTGTGTTGAAGCCGATAAAGTCCCAATGCCATTGCTTGCCATATATTCGTAAAGTGCCTTGAAGGCTTCTCCAACGTCTATTCTGAAATCAAGCTCATATGGTTCCCATTGCGAAATGTTAAAGTTCTCATTTACCTTGCCAAGTTTTAACTTAACCCCAAGCCAATATAACGATTCCAGGGTTCTTAAGGTAGTTGTTCCTACGCATACAACCGGCTCGCTATTTTGGTATAGTCTTTTTACTAGTTCTAGACTAACAAAAAAGTGCTCGGTATGCATCTCGTGATCCTCAATGGTATCGGATGTTACAGGTTTAAAAGTGCCTGCACCTACGTGTAGGGTTATGTAGTGGGGTTTAACATGAATATTACTTAAACTTTCAAAAACCTTTGGTGTAAAGTGAAGACCGGCTGTTGGCGCTGCTACCGATCCTTCGGGCTCTGCATATATGGTCTGGTAACGATAGCCGTCAATATCTTCGCTTTCACGGTTTAGGTATGGGGGAATGGGCATTGTGCCACATTTTTCCACAATATCGGCAAATGACATAGAACTGTTGTTCCACGAAAACTCAACTTCTACGCCTTCGCTAAGCCTTTTTAGCTGTTTTGCCACAAGCCTTCCTCCAGTGCCTTCTATTTCCATTTGAAGTTCGCCTTGCTTCCAACGCTTAAGGTTACCCACAATGCATTTCCATACCACCTTTTTCTTACTTGAGAACGAAAGAGCATAATCACTTGGCTCAATAGGTTCAATTAGAAATACTTCAATTGTTGCCCCGCTTTCCTTTTTAAACCTTAACCTTGCTCTAACCACCTTAGTATTGTTCAGTATAAGTAAGCTTTTAGGGGTAATATATTGGTCAATATTACGAAACGTATCATTTGTTATTTCACCGTTCTGGTAAATAAGAAGTTTAGAGCAGTCCCTCTCAGCAAGAGGATGTTTGGCTATCCTTGAATCGGGCAACTCATAATCATAGTCAGTAATACTTATTTTCTTAACTTTCATATCCCTTTTTTGACTCTAAGGCCACAAAATTAGTTATTTTTGTGGGTTAAAAAGATTTGTGAGTAATTCTGAGGAGCTTTATTATGAATGTAGCTGTAGGATGTAAGGTTCGTTTTTTAAACGATGTTGGAGGGGGTGAGGTTATTCGAATCATCGATAAGCGAACGGCTTTGGTCAAAACTTTCGATGGTTTTGAGATGCCAGCTCTTTTATCTGAGCTGGTAGTGGTTGAACCGGCTGCCGATGAACTCCTGCAGAAAAAAACAGTTCAGGAAAAGGAAACGGCTGAAGCAAATCGCAAGAAAAAGCCAAAGTCCGAAGTTGAATATTTAACTGATGACTCACCAGAGGTCGCTGATAGTTCAGGTGATGAACTCTCGTTGGATATAGCTTTTGTTCCTAGTAATATATCCAACCTACAGCAATCCACTTTCGATATGTATTTGGTTAACGATAGCACCTATAGGGTATTCTATGTACTTTCAAATGTGATTGACGATAATCATACCCCAATTAGCTCAGGCATACTTCAGCCCGATACAAAGGTATTGGTTAAAAGGCTAACCCCCGAAGATGTAAGTAAACTGATTATAATGAACCTACAAGCAATATACCATAAGAACATCCCATATAAGCCATTTCAGCCAGAATTCTACGATATTGAGCTTGACCCTATAAAACTATACAAAAGGGGCAATTTTAAACGCAATGATTTTTTTGATATCGACGCATACATAATTTCCATTGCAAGCACTAAGCGCGAGGCTTTTATTCGTCACTTAACCGATAAGGCAATAGTGGAGGCAATAAAACAAAAAGAAAAACCAGCTCCAGTAAAAGAGGTTAAGAAACCTAATATTGAAACTGAAGAGGTTGATCTTCACATTCATGAGCTTATAGACAATTGGAAGGATTTATCACCAGGCGAAATCTTGAAAATTCAGCTTGCTCGTTTCGAAACCGCACTTGAGGGAGGCATTAAAAGCACAACTACAAAACGTATGGTTTTTATTCACGGAGTAGGCAATGGGAAGCTAAAGTACGAAATAACCAAGCTGTTAAGCAGCAAATACCCAAAGCTAAGGTATCAGGATGCCTCTTTTAAAGAATATGGCTTTGGTGCAACCATGGTATTTCTTAAGTAGTATAAAGGGAAAAGAGTTATTTGAAACAATAAAATAGGCAAGCAGATAGCCGTCCTATCGCGCCGTGCAATACCGGTGAGGAAAGTCCGGGCAGCGCAGGGCACCATACTTCCTAACCGGAAGATGTCCGCGAGGGCATAGCATTGCAACAGAAAATAACCGCCATGCCTATGGCATGGTAAGGGTGAAAAGGTGAGGTAAGAGCTCACCGGGTTCCATAGCGATATGGAATGCCGTGCACCTTATGGGCTGCAAGACCATGTATACTCCGACTTCTTACGAAACAGGGCTGCCCGTTCTGTTCCCGCTTGTCGGGTGTCGGAGGGGGTAGGTCGCTTGAGGTTGTGGGTGACTACAATCCCAGATAAATGATAGGAGCGTTTTTAACGCACAGAACCCGGCTTACAGGTTATCTGCTTGCCTTTATTATTTTAATATGCTATTAATTATGTTAAGTTTTTTCATTTTTTTCATAGAAGGAAATTGAAGAAGGGAATATCTAATAGATACTTTTACTATAATCCTGTAATGACCAAACTAGAATAAATGCAACAAAATTAATTATGACACATATAGGTTTACATATGTAAACACAGATGCTTTCGGAAAAGCAACACATTAAAAAGATAATCGAGATTAATGATTGATACATCATATATATATTAACATATTATTTATAGAACTGTATATCAATTTAATATATGTTTTATCTTATTTATTTATTTAAAATATATTGATCTATGCACAAATATTGGTATAAATATTAGTTAAAAATTATATATATACTATTCTATATCAGTCATAAACAGTATTTTATTTAAGTAGATGTTTTAAACCATAATGTTAGTTGGTTTACTACCAGTCATTTTTTTTCATAAACGTAATAGCAAGAGGAGTGTTGACATATTCGGTAATCAGCAATACCTGTAAGATTAACTATTACTAAGCAATATAAACCAAATCATTAATACATAGTAGGGTAGAAATTCTGACTTTTACGTTTGATGGTTACTTAATTACATACATTAAGGGTTAGGAAATCGGTTTGAATTTGTCGATTTCGGCGATAATAAATTATGAAGGGTCTTTGTGCTTTAAGATCAATATGAATTACCCATAATTACATAACACTCAGTTCTATTCGTTAATTTTAATTATCCGGTTGACAGCAAAATTTTTGTTCACAGGATCAATCTTGTTTCATCTTTAATATCGATGCCTAATGGTATGTCCTGGATATTGTTTAATGCGAAATCGTTTCCTTGTAAACGACTTAAATTTGATGTTTAATTTAAAGGCATGCTTAACCTACGGTTGAAAACCCCTTTATGGGGATTAACTAAATTGAAAACATGGCCATGACTAGAAGTTGATAACGTTCATCCACCTCCTTTTAAGATTAATTTGGTTCGCTCTAGGGTTGTTTTACCAAAATTCAACTAAACCACTATGGATTGAAAATCCATAGGTTTTATTAAACGGGAAAGAATGAAATTCTTTAATCTTTTTCTAAA